>CAIRDL010000193.1 GCA_903877345.1 uncultured Oscillochloris sp.
ATAGATGGAGCGTGCGCCCGCCATTGCCAGCAATGGTGTAGTTCCCGTCACGCGCCCAACTCTTCCCGACTTTGCGATAGAGTTGGAGCAGCGGCAGCGTCGGCGGATGGCTCAGCTTGGTGCCGCACCAAGGACACTGGGGCTGCTCCAGCAAGACAAAGGCCTTAAAGTCACAGTCAGGGTTTTCACACGGGACAATGCGGTCGTACATCCGCAACAGTTCGCGCTCCCACAGCGCAGCGGAAGGGCGACGCTCTGGGTTATGCAAGCCATCCACAAAAGCCTGGAGCACCAGCTTTTGCATATCTGGGCCAAGCAGCGCAATGCTTGGCAGGCTCATCCGTGGGCGATTCGACTGGTCGGTGGGGTGCTCGATGAAAAGCGCATCGGCCCCATACATCAGCAAATCGTCCAACGCCGAATCGGGGTGATGCTGCTTCGGGCCGCGCAACGGATCCAAGATTAGCAACATGCGATAGAGAATTACCGCCAAAGCGTGCAGGTCCGTTTGAATGGAAGGCTTGATCGCTTTGCCCTGCAACAGACCGTCCATCAATTCGGGGGCCATATAGCCTTTGGTGCCGGCCACGATGGCCGGGAGAAAGCCGGGCACCACCAGACAATCACAGTCCAGGAGCGTCACCTGACCGCTAACCGGGTTGATGAAGATGTTGTTCTCCGAAAGATCGGAATGACAGAGCCCCAGATTATGGAGGCGGCGCATCAGGCGGGCGACCTTGATGGCACCGGCGACATAACCCTGCCACGTGCCACGCTCGGCGGGGGTCAGCCGTTGCATACGGTACTTGTAATTTACAAAGTTCGCCAGGGGCTGCTGACCAACGATTCTGTTCATCTGAATGCCCAAGCGGGGCTTGAGCACCACCGCGTTCGGCCAAGCAAAGAGCGGTTCCCAATACCGATGTTCTTTGACGGCGTTGTACTGATTGAGGATCGCTTCCGTGACTTGGCGGCGCCACGGTTCGGCATGTTTGTAGAGCTTGATCACATGCTGCCCATCCAGCGCCAAGTAGAGTATCCCATCGCCCCCTTCAGCAAAGGGCTGATTTTCACATGCGACTTTGGAACCATCGGCTAGTTGTACTTCCACGATGCTCCCTCAAGGTTGATAGATCACCACGAGCGTGCGATCATCAAATGAGCCACGCTTCTCGTAATCTAACCATGCCAACAGATCCACCTCAGACTGTTTTCGGCGCGTATATTCGCTCAGTGCCCGGAACAAGATGGGGAAGTTGTTGGGCGTCTCAAGCACATCATCGGCCACACCATCAGTCAGTGCAGTAATAAACAGCGGAGTTTCGATCAGCTTATATTGTTTAATGCGCCGCCGCCAATCACGCTTAGTTACATTGTTGAGAAAGACCGTCGTCCCGGCCACCGCACCGCTGTCAGCTTCCGCCAATTTGACCAATTCCTGATTGCCTTTCTGGAGCGCAATCAGCCCGTCGCCGACTTGGGCAACGCAGACAAGCTGTTCGCTCGGGCAATGGGCGATTACGAGCAGCGTAGTGGAAAGGTCGCGGGTCGTTGTGCCAGGGCGCTCGCGGGCAATGGTAAGCGCCCGTTCGTCAAGGTCGAGATAAGCTTGATCCAGCGCCCCGGCCAGCACATCAGTAATAGTATCGGGCATAAACGCATGGGTTGGCAGGGTGCGGACGAGGGTACGAACCACACTTTCGACCACGCATTGGGCACCGACGCGGGCGAGGGGGTAGGCGCCACCGCCATCGGCAACAGCGACGATCTGCCACTGTTGCCCAGCACTTAGCGCCGCATCCCAAGCGTCCTCCCGATACTTGCCCTCGTGGGCGTGCAATTTGCCGCGACGACTGACGCCCACGATCCGCCACCCTTCAAGCCCCGGCATAACGCGGGCATCGTAATGGGGCACCGGGTAGCTGCGATCCGTCGGTTCGCGTTCGCCCCAGAGCGTCGGCTTGGCCGGATCACCCGCGAGTTCGGCCTGATCCAGCTTAATGGTCAGCTTGGCCGCAGCAAGGGCAGGCGCTTCATCGGGCGACGCCGGTGAATCGTGATCGGTCATGGCATGCTCCTTGACAACTTAGGCAAGGGGTCGGGGGTCGGGGGTCAGGGATCAGGGTTTAGGGGTCAGGGGTCAGGGTTTAGGGGGCAGGGGTCAGGAAGCCAAGACTGTAAAGGAGCTTTGTTTGAGACAAGGTTCGCGGCTCCTTTACCGCTTGCCTACACGCAAGGCGTTCTGCTACGTTCGACCTGACCCCTGAACCCCGGCCCCTGAAACCGCTTGCACACACGCAAGGCGTTCTGATGCGCTCGACCTGAAACCTGAAACCTGGCCCCTGAAACCTTCTCTTAGATCGGAATCTGAAGGTTCGGCGACAACGGCGGCAGATTCTCGCCAGGCCCCTGCCCCCCGCTGCCAGGGACGGTAATACTGGCCGTCTTGATGGACTGCGAAACCCACTTAAAGAACTCCTGAATCGCATCCGGTGTGGCATCGGCCAACTTGAGGGTGACATCACAGATCTGTTGGAGTGTACTGATCTTCGCGCCGGCACCACAGCCTAGCCCCACCAGCGTCACCGGCTTTTTCTGCGTGCGGCTGCGGAGAGCGCTGAGGCCGGTTTCCCAATCGTCGGTCGGCGCACCATCAGTGAAGAGAAAGATTAGGGGCTTATAGTCGCCCTTTTGCTCACTTGTATTGGCCGAAACCTCTTGGTCTATCGCTTCGCCGAGCAGGTGCAGCGCCGCGCCCATTGCGGTTGAACCTCCAGCCTGGAGGTGTGGCGGGGTAAACAGCATCAATTCGGTCAGGACAACGATCTGTGACGCCTGCGACCCAAAGGTGATCACGCTAATCCAGGC
>CAIRDL010000194.1 GCA_903877345.1 uncultured Oscillochloris sp.
CCAATTCGTATGACGAAGCGCTCGGCCTACCAACCCAGGAGTCGGCCACCCTCGCGTTACGCACCCAACAGATTATCGGCTTCGAGAGCGGCATCACCGATACCGCCGACCCGTTGGCTGGTTCGTATGTGGTGGAAGCGCTGACCGACGAGCTTGAGCGCCGCGCCCAGGCGCTGATCACGCAGATTGACGGCATGGGCGGTGCCGTGGCTGCCGTCGAGAACGGTTGGATGCAGGAGCAGATCGCCGACGCTGCCTACGCTTTCCAAAAGGCGATTGAGGCGAATACACGCCTCGTCGTGGGCGTGAACAAGTTCCAAGAGGAAGCGGTGCGTAGCGCGCCAGTCTTTAAGCCCAACGAAGCGGTCGCCCGTGAGCAGGCCGACGCCCTGGCGCAGTTACGCGCCGAACGCGACAATGCCGCCGTCCAAGCTGCCCTGGAGACTCTCCGGGCTGCCGCCGAAGGCACCGCGAATGTGCTCCACCCGATGCGCGAGGCGCTGCGCCACTACGCCACCATCGGTGAGGTCTGCGGGGTGTTGCGCCAAGTCTGGGGCGAATACCGGCCCGAAGTGCGCCTCTAAGGAATGCATGATCTATGTTGCGTGAGGCGTGACCGGGCCGCACCCTGACGAATCACGAATCTTCCGCTTTCCTAACAAAAATGACAGGGGTTTCTTACGGCATCGTTAGCTGCGGGTCTAGCCAAACCCCGCCACGGCAAGCTATAGTAAGCGCGGGTGAGTTGCACTGTGTTTTGGGGGAAGACACACGCGACGAATCCAGGGGTAAACTGAAGGGGGAGATGCGGGGACGCGGCAACAGTCGCGCCCCCGTTTTGTTTGTGGACAACCGCAATCAGCGTACCAGTGGGTTTATCACCACGGTCGTAGATACGCATGCTTGGTGTAGTAGCCGACGATTTGGAGCAGGTGCCAGAGGTCGAACGGTTTATCGAGCACCTGGGCCGCCCCCAAGGCGCGAAAGCGCTCAGGTGCTTGGTCGGCGGTCATCAGGATTACGGGAAAATCGGTCAGTTGCTCGCGCTTTAAGTGCAGCAGCAACTGGTCGCCGCTCATCAGCGGCATGGCTACATCGAGTAGGAGGAGGTTGGGTCGGCGCTTACGAATGGCAGCGAGGGCGGCAACCCCATCGTGAGCCACACGCACCCGATACCCCTCGTCGGTTAAAGCCTCGGCCAGCAACGCGGCAATCTCGTAATGGTCGTCTACAATCAGAACCTCAGTCCCAGTCACGAATCTACCATCGTCATATTCCATACCTCACCTGCAACCCCATTGGTTAACCCCAGTTGTCGGCAGGTGCGCCTTACACTGATGGCTGGGGACGCATACCACGCTCAGCGCTTGGTAGCAGGATATGTGCCATGTGGCGCGGTGCATATCCGTTCACCACGGCGCACAGCGGGTCATCAGACGCAGCCAACGGTGCAGCGCGGTGCAGAAGTGAGCAGCGCGGTTCACCGATAGACTCTCGGATAGACTCACGCAATGCAACGCCCCTGGTGCTCAGCTTGGCAGCAGCACCAGGGGCGGGCAGGGCCGGTAAGGATTGGCCCTGCCGGTGCGAATGATAGCAGAGCCCAGCTTTGGCTGATCGAGATGATGCGCGGGCTGTGGCTGTGGTTGACGACCGAGGGCCGCGCCGTCTGCCTGGGCGGGCTGGTCGCGTGCCTGACCGCCGCGTGGTGGCACGCCGTTGGGTGGAACGCCCAGGCAGAGAACCTCTACCGCGAGGATGTGCAGCGAGCGAAAGACACCTATGAGAAACGGAGGCGGTGACGGCGGTACGTGCGGTGAACGTCGAACGCCCCTATGCTCGTAGAGCACAGGGGCGTTTTTTGCGGTCAAGAAGGGCGTGCTTGCCCCTTGACTAATATACTCACTTGTGATACAATAAAGAAGTCGGGAACGTCCTGACGAAATACGCGAACGAAGGGAGGTGAACACGATGCAGGTGGATGTGGCGGTCTTGGTAGCGCTGCTTGGTCTCACCCTCACACTGGGCGTTGGGCTTGGTGTTGGGATGACCGCCCGGCTCCTGTTGCCAGAACTGCGGCGGTTGCGCCGGGAGGTCGCGGAACTCCGTGGCGTGAACGGTTCCGTGGCACCAAGCCGCAACGGGAAGGGGCCGTAAGGCTCCGGGGTCAGGGGGAGGACAGTCCTAGCCCTGACCCCGCCACACCATACACATCGGTTCACCTCTCCACCAAAGGACACGGGATGAACACCGCCCTGTTTCTTGTGCTTGCGGTTGTTGGGATGATCGTCGGCTGGGTTGGTATCCTTCGCTTTCTGGTGATCACAAAACGTCAGGTACGCCAAGAGTTTCAGCGGGCGGTCTGGCCGTTGTGGGAAGCCTACCGACAACTGCGCGACGATGACACCTTGCCAGGAAGCTGATGATGGAAGATGACTGGATCGAACTGATTGATGCAGCGAACCGCCTGGATCGCCACCCAACCCAGGTGCGTAAGTTGGCCGCCGCCGGTGGTCTCGTGACTCGCCGCATCGGCCCCGTGGGGCGTGGCGGGCGCTGGCTCGTCAGCGCGGCCAGCGTGGCGGCCCTCGTGGCCCGTTGGGCTGACGCCCCACCCCGGCGCGGGCGCCCGACCCAGGGCGCACCCTCGGTGAGCGCCCTGGCGAAGCGCAAGAGCCGGGCCAAGCACGCCTAACCACCTGCGGGTGGCAACGCCCCTAGGACTCATTGAGTCCTAGGGGCGTTTGTTGTTGCCAATCGGTCTCAGCCTGCGGTGGGCAGCACCGGCCAGACCGCGTACAGGCCATCTTGCACCGTGAACCCTGGCAGCACCTCGGTGGCCTTGAACGTGTCCACCGCCGCGAGCGCCCCACGCACCTTGCGCCCGCTGCTATTGCGGAGCGCGACGAAGCTGAAGGCGGCGATGTCGGCTTCGGCGGTGATAATCTCTGGCGAGCCGCCGGTCGTATCAGGGACGAAGGACTAAGACTTCTGTACCTTGTACTAATAGCCAGAAGTACTATAGGGGGGGATGACCTATAGATGGG
>CAIRDL010000195.1 GCA_903877345.1 uncultured Oscillochloris sp.
GCAGAACCACGGCCCTGACGATGTGACGGGCGTGGTCGTGACGGATAGCTTCCCGGAAGCTGCTGCTGGCACCACTTGGACATGGACGTGCGTCGGGGCGGGCGGCGGCGTTTGTGGCAACGCGAGCGGCAGCGGCAATCTGAACGAAACCTTGGGCCTGTTGCCCAAGGATGGCAGCGTCACCTTTATCGTGACGGGGTCGCTGCTCAACCCGAACACCTGGCGCAACACGCCTACCGCGACGACGCCGACCGGGGTGGTTGACACCGGCACGGCGAACAATAGCGTCACGGTTGGAGCTTTCCAGACCTTTGTGCCGCTTATTGTGCAGTAGGGCATGTGGTAATCCAGCTTGACGGTCTGGCGATCTGACGCAAAGGCGATTTGCGTTAGATCAAGATCTCCTTTCTGACGCAAAGGCGCAAAGGCGCAAAGGCGCAAAGATTTAAAAAGTCTTTGCGTCTTTGCGTCTTTGCGTCTTTGCGTCTCTACCCCTTCGGGGCCGTGCAGCCCTCCGCCAGGGCCAACAGGGTGCGGTTCGCGGCCACCGCCTCGCAGAAGGTTGCTTGGGCCTCGGGACTCGCCAAACGGGCTGCCCGCTCCCGCAACCGCAACGCTGCCTGGTGGAGGAACGCGCCGGCGCGGGTGTCTTCAACCAAAATTAAACTTTGATAGCAGGCAAGCTGAATACGGCTCGGTTCGTCTGCGCTGGTGAGGGCCGTGAGGGTGTGGGTGGATAGGATGGTTTCGGTGTGGGCGAGGGCGGTTGGTGCGTCACCACGGGCGAGGGCCAGTTCGATCAGACCCGCCAGGGGTTCGGGGATGAGGTGGATTTGGCCGATGGCTTGGCGGATGGCGATGGCGCGTTCGTAGCAGCGAGCGGCCTCGGCGGTTTCGCCCAAGGCGGCGAGAGCGTGGCCGAGGTGCGTGAGGGCGTGGGAGCCGACCACCACGTCGCCCGCTTGCTCGGTGATTGCCAGGGCTTCGCGGCAGGCGGCGACGGCCCCGGTTTGATCGCCGAGCACATGCCGCAACAGGCCCAAACAGGTCAGGCCGATGCTGTTGCCCCACGGGTAATCAAGCGCACGTCCGGCGGCGAGACCCTCGGCCAAGGTCGCCTCGGCTGCCGGGTAATCGCCGATGCGGAGCAGCACCAGACCGCTGAGGAGGCGGTTGCCGATCTCGATTTGCCGGTCGCCGGTGAACTCGTAGATGCGCCCATTTGCGGCGAAGGCGGCTTGCGCGGCGGTGTCCTCGCCCCGGTACATATGGGCCAACCCCAAGCTGATCAGCCCAAAGCCTTCGCCCGCACGGTTGCCGCTGGCCCGGAAGATGGCGAGGGCCGCATGGCTGTGCGCGATTGCCTCGGCGTAGTGGCCCTGCATGTTGGCCACCAGTGACAACCCGTAGTGGATAACACTCTCGCCGTAGCGATAGGCGATGGATTGGGCGAGGCGCAAGCTGGCCTGGTAATGGGCATACGCCGTCGCAAAGTGGCCAAAGCTCCATGCGCCTAGCCCCAGGTAGCGGTGCAGATCGGAGCGCAGCCGCCGGAGCGCCGGGCTGTCTGGGCAGGTACGAAGCAGCCGGGCGACCTGCGCGAGCTGGGCTTGGGCGGCCTGCATCGCGCCTTGGCGGCGCAGTCCTTTCCCCCAGGCAAAGTGAGCCTCGCCCTCCAGTTCGGCTTGGCCGAGTGTCCGGGCGAGGGCCATTGCTGCTTGGGCCGTGCTGATTACGGTTGCGTAGTCACCCCGCAGGTAGCTCGTCTCGGCATGCGCGATGAGCAGCCGCACGAGGAGTTGGCGGGCGGGTTGGTCAGCGGGGGCGGCGGCGGTGCGGGCGCGCATCTGGGCGATTGCCGGTGCGAAGGAGAAGCTGCTCGTCGCCTGGAGTTCGCCGATCAGCAC
>CAIRDL010000196.1 GCA_903877345.1 uncultured Oscillochloris sp.
ACCGCGCCCGACGTACCGCGCATCGTCGCCGATGTGCGTGAACTGGCGATCAACCTCACCCGTGGCTCGCGCACCGCCGAAGATGCGACGGGCGGCCTCGGCATGCCAATGATCATTGACAGCGGCGATGCAAGCGGCGACGGCTCGCTGGCTTGGCCGCTCCAATGGTATTTTCGCACCTTCAAACGGGTCGCCTGGACGCGCAACGACAGCTTCCAGACCAATCCAAGCGCCAGTTCGTTTGAAGTGCAGATGCCTGATGGATCAAGCGCACTGGCCCCCGTGGTCATGCTCTACAAACCCCACGTCACCGATGCGGTGCGGACGGTGCTTAGCGACGGCTACGTGCAGCCTTATGGCGCGACCAACGTCTTCAACTGGTGGTTCCCCGAAGGCGACAAATGTTCGCCGCAAAGCCCCGGCTACAAACGCTTCTACTACAGCACCTGGATGCTCCTGTCCAATCCGGCGAAACTAACGGGGGCTGGTGGCACGGGCAGTTGCGGGCGCGATCTGACGGCGGAACTCAACGGCCCTTTTGCGCCGTTGCTCTGGCCGTTTAACCGTGAAAATTGGGACACGCTCAGCAAGTTTGCGCTTTACCGCGAACTGCCGGGGGCTTTGGTGCCCGGTGCCCGCGAAATGGAAGTCTGGTTCCGCAAAGATCTGGCGGGCAGCACGGTCACAACGGTGCCAACCACCCCTGCGTTGCGCTTAGTCGCTCAGGCGGTCGCCGAACTGCCGCCGGACAGCACCGGCAGCGGGCCGACGGGCGCAGCGACCGATGGGCAGGGCAGTCTCTACGTGGCTGACACGGGTCAGCACCAAATTCGCGTCTATAACAGCCAAGGCCAGCTTCAGCGCAGCTTCGGCAGCCTCGGCAGCGGCCCCGAGCAGTTTTACGAACCGCGTGGCGTGGCGGTGGACGGCCAGGGCAATGTGTATGTGGCCGACACCTGGAATGCCCGCATCGTCAAATATGGCCCCGACGGCAAAGTGAGCACCACCTGGGGTGCTGGCGACCAAGATCTCGCCGACGGACGGCGGGCGACCATCACCAACGGCGAACCAGCCAAGAATGCGGCCAATCCCCTGGGCTTCTTTGGGCCACGCGGCGTTGCGGTAGACGGGCACGGCAACGTCTATATCGCCGACACCGGCAACAAACGCATCGTCGTCACCGACAGCCAGGGTACCTACCGCTACCAATTCGGCTCGGTTGGCTCGGCGTTGGGCCAGTTTAACGAGCCTACCGGCGTCGCGGTGGATGGACAAGGCAATGTCTACGTGGCCGACACCTGGAACGGGCGCGTGCAAGTCTTTGCGCCCGCCGAGAACAACCAAGTCAGTGCCGTGCCCTTCATCACCTGGCAAGTGAGTGGTTGGCGGCCCAATACGTACGACGACCCGACGCTCGCCGTTAGCCCTGCCGGCACAGTTTATGTGAGCGTGCCGAGCCGTCAGCAAGTTGTCGCCTTTGACTTACGGGGCGAAGTGCTGTTGCGTTGGGGCGGCGTGGGCAACGATATGGCCTCCCTCAGCAGCCCTAGCGGCCTCGCGGTTGCGCCCAACGGGGCAATCTGGGTGGTTGACCGCACAACGAAGCGGGCGTTACGCTTCACGCTGCCTGAGGTGCAACCCGCGCCGTGAGGCGTGCTCACTATGGATTACCGCCACCTCAACAACGATCTGCCCACCCTTGCCGAAGGCACCAGCGACGCCTGGCAGCGGGCGCTGAGCCGTCTAGGCGACTATACGGCGCTGGTGGTGCGGGCGTCCAATCTACGCCCCGAGGCGGCGATCTTCTACGGGCAGACCGAGTTTCACCTCTTGGTGCGCCTCTCCACCCCCGGCGAACACCTCATCTTGCGGATCGCCCCCGAGGACGACCTCGCGGCTCATGCCTTTTTCACCCGCACGATGACACTCCAAGTGCTGCCCTCGGCGCGCATCATCCAGCGCGACCTCTCGCGCACCCTCGTGCCCTTCGCCTACACCCTCGAGTCCTTTGTGCCAGGCATCCGTGCTGCCGAACTCACGGCCCCGCATCTGCTGCGCGGAGCGGGGCGGCAGGCCGGGCGGGCGTTGCGGCGGATGCACCGCATCAGTGCGCCGGGAGTTGGGCGACCGAACCCGGCGGGGCGTTGGTCGCAACGGCGCTGGGTCGCGGTGCTGCAACAGCTTGGGGCGGAATTGGCCCCGCCGCCCGCCGACACGCTGCTTTTTAATGAGGCCGAACGAGCCACGGTGGCCGCGCTGCTTGCTGACACGCAGCTTGAAATCGCCCAACCCACCCTGATGCACGGCGACTTTAGCCCCGCCGCCGTGCGCTGCACCTCTGGCCCGCATGTTCACCTAGAGGCGTTGGTCGAGCCGGGGCGTTACGTCGGTGGCGACGGACTCTTCGACCTCGCCTGTGGCCTCTGTGCGGCCTTCCCGCAGCCCTGGCGTGACGGCCTGCTCGACGGCTACACCGTCGCTGGCCCGCTCAGCGAGGCGGAGCGGCGGCGCTTGCCCCGGCTGCGCCTGTTGGCTGCCTATTGGGTGGCCTGTCGCCGCTACATGCGCGCCCAGCCCCACGAGGCTGCCCACGCCGAGGCGTTGCGCCTAATCGCTGAACTGGTCGCCGCCTGAGGATTTTAGATTTTAGGCACTACCGCAAATCTCGCCCTGTCATTCTGAGCGCAGCGAAGCGTCCCGGCCGGGACGCTCCGCTCAGCGTGACAGCATGCTTTTTGCGGTAGTGCGCTTAAAGGCTCACCCCCACTTTACGCTTCTCCTGCTTGCTTTGCAGATTGCCGCTTGACCTCGTATTGCACCGGCTTGAGCAAACGCACCGTCAGGGTCAGGAAGAGGACGGTCAGCAGTAGCGAGATGAAGCAATAGACCAGCCAAGGCGAGGGTACCATGATGTCGCCTGCCGACAAGGAGATTTTGATCAACCATGGGCCTTCGCCGCTGGACAGAAAGCCAGCGGTGAGGCCGAGGGCGATGAAGGGATGGGCGCTCAGCAGTAGCCCCACGGTGTAGATGTAGAGGATGCCAGGCTGGCTGCTGAACGAGTTGGTGAGCAGCGAACCCACAACGAAGAGGAACGGGATCAGCAGCAAGAGCATGATCACCGTGCCTTGCGCCATCACCGTTGCCGCTAGGGTCGAGCGCATCACCGTTGACCAGAAGAGGCCAATCGTCGCGTAACAGACTGCCGTGACGGTTAGGCCAACCACGCCGATCAGCAACTCGGTGCCGCTGACTCC
>CAIRDL010000197.1 GCA_903877345.1 uncultured Oscillochloris sp.
CGCAGCGAAGCATCTCTCCCGGCCTGTTGAAAGACCCTCGCTTCGCTCAGGGTGACAGCGTTACTTATGCTCTCCTGCGATTAGACGTTTGTCTATCGCCCCTTGACGATACGACGGCCCCTTGACCTCATTGCAGCCTGCTGTATCATGAAGGGAATTCTTCGGCCTACCGCCCGTGCAGGGCAAGTAAATGTACCAAGGAAGGTACGATGTCATGAATGCCAGAATCGCTGAGGATTCCACGGCTAGAGTCGCTCAAGCCTATCTCGAATGGGCCTACCTGGAGGAGTACCTGAAGGGTCTTGGCTACAGCCTTGACCAGATGCGAACGTTACCCGGGGCGCTGTCGCGATCGCTTATGCGCGATGCGTCGCTCTTCGCCTCAATGCGGATGACCGAGGTGGAGTCCCGCTCGCAGCTGATGGAGGAACTGCGCGGTGGCCCAACCCCCATGTAAAGCCCACGGTAGCCCATTGGTCATGGGTGGCCTCATTCAAAGGGCGGAGCAGGGGTCGGCGTTTGTACTGATGGCACAGCGTAGACCGCCCTCTATACTGAGGCCAACAGTTCAGACGATGATTGCGGCGGTCATCGCAACCAAGCGCTACTCTCCCCAAACCGGCCTCACGTCGCCCCCTTTTTCCCCGCTACTCCTCACGGCTGCCGCAAGGCAGCCGTTCTTCTTTGCTTTGGCGCACTCAATCAGGGTACGGTAGCCGCACCCACACAGGTGGCCACCCAGCGTCCGTTTATCCTCCCGCACAGCGCGGGTCGTTGCCGGGAATGCGGCAATGACAGGATAGCATCACGCTTTTGATGGGCTGGTGGGCTGAGCGTGATGGCGGGGTGTTCACCTTCACTGGCATGGCTGACCACAATTTGTTATACTCAAAACATTCGCCACCCACCGATTGAGACTGCGATGGTCACTACTTCAGGCCCAACCCCGGTTGCCCGTCGCTCCCGTCACCCCCGCCAACGCCTTGCCTGGACATGCGGAAACCTGTTGCTGTTCGGCGGGCTCTACCTGCTCTGTTATGTCGGCGGTTTGTACGCCGATGTCGAATACATGCGCCTCGCCGCCCGTGGCGACTCCAACCTCGCGGTACCTCGTACCGTACTCATCGGCCCGGCGGCGGCGGCTTTGCAAGTTGGGCCGCCGGTTGGCCCCACGGCAATCGGCAACGCACCGCTCACCGCCGGCACTCTTGGCGCGGTAATGGCGGCCAATACCAGCGGGCAAATCGCCTCGGCTCCGCCTGTCCCCGCGCAAGCCGTTCATCCCACAACCGTCGAGCGCCTCGTTATCCCCAGTATTAAACTCGATGCCAAAGTAATCGAGGTCGGTTGGCAACTCGTCACCCAAGACAACCAACAGGTGGCGGTGTGGCAAGTCGCCGAGTACGCTGTCGGCCATCATCAGGGTTCCGCCAACCCTGGCGAGGGCGGGAACATCGTCCTTGCTGGACACGTCGGCGGCTACGGCCAAGTCTTCCGCGACCTCTACTATGTCCATGTCGGTGAGCCGGTCGTCCTCTACAGTC
>CAIRDL010000198.1 GCA_903877345.1 uncultured Oscillochloris sp.
ATGGACTCGCCGGAGACGCTGAAGGCGGTGCAAATCTACGCGGATCTGTACCATAAATACAAGGTTGCGCCGCCGCCCGCCGATCTGAATGCCTTTGGTGGTGGAAACAGCGAGTTTGAGACTGGCCGGGCGGCGATGCGCCTCTTTGGGCGCTGGCCGCAGTCCGGGCTCAAGCAGAACCCGAACGTAACCCTTGGCGTCGTCGGCCCGCCCGCCGGAGCCAAGCGCGCCAACGTGCTCTTCTGGGGTGGCTTCGGCATCTCAACGCTCAGCCAGAACCAAGAGGCCGCGTGGCGTTTCCTGCGCTTCTATGCGGGTGCCCAAGGTGCAGAGGTCTGGAAGGACTGGGCGCTGCCGACGGTTGCAGCGGTGGCCCAAGCCTCCGGGCAGGCCAGCGATCCGATTGAGGGCGTCTGGATCGGTGAATTGGGGTACCTAACGCCACGGGCCTACATCGCCTCGCCAGACTGGGGTGCCACCGCTGACCCGGCCCTGCGGAAGGTGTTGGAGCAGGTGATCATTGACCCGACGACCGATGTCAAGGCGGCGCTGCAAGCCGCAGCCCAAGCGGCTCAACAGGCACTTGCGGAACAGCAGTAGGGGTCGGGGGTCAGGGGTTGGGGGTTAGGGGTCAGGGGTCGGGGGTCGGGCCGAATGCAGCAGCATGCCCTACTGGCTCGCCACGGTAGATTTGCGGAATGTACGGGTGCCCCTTGTGGGCGCCCACAAGGGGTACCCGGGCGTAGAGACGCAATATTTTGCGTCTCTACCACGTCGGGGCCATGCGGCCCGCCGCCGACGGGTTACTGAAACCTGGCCCCTGAAACCTTATCTTAGCGCAAAAAGGCTTGGCGGGGCGTAAACTCCGCCAAGAAATCGTATGGTGCGTCGTTCCGTCTCGCGTCGTGAGGCGCTGACCTTTTATCTGTGCATCGCGCCCTGGCTGGCGGGCGTGCTCTTTTTCGTCTTGGGGCCGATGCTCGTCTCCCTCGGCCTCAGTTTTACCCGTTGGGATCTGCTCAGTCCGCCAAGTTTCGTAGGGCTGCGAAACTATCAGCGGATGCTCAACGATCCGCTCTTCTGGCAGTCGCTCAAAGTGACCGCCACCTACACGCTGCTCTACGTGCCCACCGAACTCATTGGCGGTCTGTCGCTGGCCCTGCTGATGAACCAGCGCCTACCCGGTATCGCCGTGTTCCGCACAATCTTCTACCTGCCATCAGTCCTCTCCGGGGTAGCCTTCGTCGTCGTCTGGATGTGGATCTTTCACCCCGAAGCGGGCCTGCTCAACGTCGCCTTGGCCTATATCGGCATCACTGGCCCGCGCTGGCTGACTGATCCCCACACGGCCCTTTCCGCCCTCTGGATGATGAGCCTCTGGGGCTTGGGCCGCGCCGCCGTGATCTACCTGGCGGGGCTCAAGAGTATGCCGAAGGAACTGCACGAGGCCGCGCTGATTGACGGCGCAACCCCTTGGCAAACCTTTCGCTACGTCACGCTCCCGCTGCTTACGCCGACCATTTTCTTCAACTTGGTACTCAGCCTAATTACGACCTTCCAGACGTTTACCAGCGCTTTTGTCGCCACCAACGGTGGCCCCCTTGACGCCACCCTCTTCTTCGTGCTCTATCTCTACCAACAAGCCTTCGAGCGCTTCAGTATGGGCTACGCCGCCGCCCTCGCTTGGGTGCTCTTCCTCATCATTATGACGCTCACCCTGTTGGTCGTGCGTTCGGCAGACCGCTGGGTTTACTACGAGGGAGCGCGCCACTGAGCACTGACCATCCTTCGTCGTGGCGCCGACGTGGTGCGGTTGGCCGTGCCTTGGCCCTGACGCTGTTGCTCGCGGGTGCGGCGCTCTTCCTCATCCCGTTCCTCTGGATGTTCTCATCGTCGCTCAAGCCGGAATATGAGATCTTTGCCGTGCCGCCGCAACTCATTCCTAATCCGCCGCGCTGGGCCAATTACCCCGAAGCGCTGACTTTCGTGCCGTTTGGGCGCTACATGCTCAACACACTTTTCATCAGCGGCGTCACCATCATCGGCCACCTAAGCTCGTGTACGGTCGTTGCCTACGCCTTCGCCCGCTTGCGCGCCCCAGGCCGCGACGCGCTCTTTCTGGTCGTGCTGGCGACGATGATGCTGCCCTACCCCGTGACGATGGTGCCGCTCTACATCCTCTTCCAGAGCCTCGGTTGGGTTAATACGATCCTCCCGCTGACTGTCCCGGCCTTCTTTGGTAGCCCGCTCTACATCTTCCTGCTGCGCCAATTCTTTCTGACCTTGCCGACCGATTTGGAAGATGCGGCGCGGATTGATGGCGCGAACACCGCCCAAATCCTCTGGTACATCATGCTGCCCCTGGCGCGTCCTGCGCTTGCCACCGTCGCGCTTTTCACCTTCCAGGCGACCTGGAACGACTTTCTTGCGCCGCTGATCTACCTCCACAATCCGCAGTCGTACACGGTGACGTTGGGGCTGCAGTTCTTCCGCACCAGCTACACGACCAACTGGGCCTATCTGATGGCCGCCTCGCTCGTCACGATGCTGCCGATGGCGCTGGTCTTCCTGCTCGCCCAACGGCACTTTATCAAAGGCATCACGCTGACGGGGATGAAGGGGTAACGGCGGAACCGAGTATAATGGGCGAACAACCCCCGGCGCGGAAAGGATTATGCCTGTGAACGAGATCATCGGCGCTGAGCCGCTGCTGATCGTTGGCGGCTTTGGCAGTAACTACCCGCTTTACGAAGCGATGCGTGCCCATTTAGCTGAAGTGAGCGGGCGTCCGGTGGCGATTACCCCGCTCACGCTGCTTGATTGGGGCGGCGTTATCGCCAGTGACAGCTACGGGGCGCTCCTGCGGATTCTCGACAAAGCGGTACGCGAGACGTTGGCAGCCCATCGCGCCCGCCGCCTGGTGCTGGTGGCCCATAGCGCCGGTGGTGTGCTCGCCCGCATCTACATGGGCGACCAACCCTACGGGCCGCGCCGTCTGCTTTATCACGGGCACGAGCGGGTGTGCAGCCTTGTCACCCTCGGCACGCCCCACAGCGCGAAGAAAAGCGGACGCCAGGGCGGCCTCAACCAGATCGCCTTTGTCCAAACTACCTACCCCGGTGCCTACTGGCGCTTTATCCACTATATTAGCGTGATGGGCAAAGGCGTCTTTGGCGCTACCGACGGCCCACCTGTCGAACGGGGCGCGTGGCAGAGCTATACGATGCTTGGCAGCGCCGGGGCGCAGTGGGGCGACGGGATTGTGCCTATGGATGCGGGCCTGCTCCTCGGCTCGCAGCATGTGATCATCCCCGGACTGCGCCACGACCCTCGGCCCGACCGCCCTTGGTACGGAACCAGTGTCCCCGTCGTGCGGATTTGGTGGGAACAGGTTGAAGTGCGGTTGAAGGAACCAAGCCGATTGTAGATTGTAGATTGTGGATTGTGGACAAGGTTCGCGGCTACTTCACAGTTTGAGCATACGCAAGGCATTCTGATGCGCTCAACCTGAAACCTGAAATCTGGCCCCTGAAACCTTGTCTGAGATTGTTAAGCCGTCGAACGCGGAGTGTTGCGCGCCTTTGCCGTGACCCCTAACCCGCACGTTTGCAGAAACAAGCAGCGCCGTGTACTATAGGCACAGCGAGCGCTTACAAGACAGGTTCCTCATGCGCATCCTCTTTTACACGGGCAAGGGCGGGGTCGGCAAGACGAGTGTGGCGGCGGCGACGGCCATGCGTTGTGCGCAGCGTGGCTACCGCACGATTATTCTCAGCACTGATGCGGCTCACTCGCTCGGTGATTCACTCGGCGTCGAACTCTTAGCCGAACCGCTCCAAGTGCTCCCCAATCTTTGGGCACAGGAAATCAACGCCCTTCACGAGCTTGAGTCAAGCTGGGGCGAGGTTTCCAAGTACCTAAGCGACTTGCTGGCTTGGCAGGGTGCCGAGACAATTGCCCAGGGTGAACTTTCGGTCATTCCTGGTACCGAAGAACTGTTCAGTCTGCTCCAGATCAAGCGCCACTACGACGAGCAGCGCTTTGATGTGCTTGTGGTTGATGCCGCGCCCACCGGCGAAACCCTGCGGCTGCTCTCGCTGCCCGACATTATGCGCTGGTGGATCTCCCGGCTCTTCCCCATCGCCCGTGCGCTGCTCAAGGTGGTGCGCCCCGTCGCCAAGCGCGTCACCGATATGCCCATCGCCGAGGACGCGGTGCTCAATTCGGCCCAACAGGCGATTGATGCCCTCGTAGATGTGCGCCACATCCTCACCGACCGCAAAGTCACGACGGCCCGCATCGTCATGAATCTGGAGAAGATGGTCATCCGCGAGGCCCAACGCAGCCTAACTTACCTAAGTCTTTTTGGTTATGCGGTTGATGCAGTGATTGTCAACCGCATTCTGCCTGCCAATGTGGATCAGCATTTCGCGGCGTGGCGGGCGATGCAGCAAGAGTACGAACCCCAGGTGCAGGAGATGTTCCAACCCCTGCCGATTTTGCGCGCTCCGCACTTCGAGCGCGAAATCATTGGGGCTAAGAACCTGAATGAGTTAGCCAATCACCTCTTTGGCGACAAAGATCCGTCGCTCTTCTTCTACCAAGGGGCGGCGCAGCGCGTCGAGAAGGTAGACGGCGGCTACGATCTGATTGTGCCGCTGCCCTTCGCCTCCGAAGACCAAGTCCATCTCGCGCAAAGCGCCGATGAGTTGCTCATC
>CAIRDL010000199.1 GCA_903877345.1 uncultured Oscillochloris sp.
CGGGAGTGGGGGCGCGGCAAGCTCACGCACCATCGCGAACCTCCTCGGCAGCAGCGAGACGCCCCCCAAGCATAGCCGATGCGCGGGCGCATGAGATCCGAATCACTTCGGAACTTTCTCCGAATTGATTCGGATGCCATGCGGCGTGAAGCGTCGTAGACTAAGAGAACCGCTCGGTACGCTCATCGGTGAAGAAGTGCGCGAACTTCTCGCGCACCCAGCGATAATCCACGCGGGTTGCGGGCGGCAATTCCCAGGCGTTGGCACACTCCTGATAGATCACCGTCTGGTGCGAACTGACGGTGTTGATTTCAACCGCAAGCTGGTTCGCAACCTGTTGCGGCGTGAGTCCGGCGGCCAGCGCCCGCAGCACATCGCGGCGGCGCGGGGTCAGGCGGTCAAAGACGTGGCGGCAACGTGACTGTTCAAGCGCCGCGAGGGTCGCATTCTGGGCCACCAGCACCGCGTGGGCATCCGTCGCTGGAGGCGTTCGCAATGCCGGGAACAAGTGGCCCCACGGGCGCACCGGAACGGGGAGCAGCCGCACCCCGGTGGCATCGGGAAGGTGGAGCAGCGCGCCCTCGTTGGTCTGAGCGCGTACCGCATCAGTAGAATAGAGGTGCCAGATGCGGTCGCCATAATCAAAGTAGATCAGGGCGGCGGCAAGGGCCAGCATCCCCAACATGCGCCGCCCACCGCTGAGGCAGAGATGCACGGTGAAGGCTTGCTGCTTGAGTTGTTGGAGCAACTGGTGGCATGTATTGAGCACCGCATCGGTCGCCGCCTCCGAATGAATGTCGCCAATGGGATGCCCACCCAGGAGCACCGGATGCGGGCGGTAGCGGAGGGGCCGTTCGCGATAGGTACCCGTGGCAAAGACCACGCCTAGTTGGGCGAGAGCCGCTTGGTAGCGGGGGTTCTGTTCGGACAAATGGATGACGATCAGTTCACCGATGGGGTAGCCCTGGTCGAGCAAAGCGTCGAGGGCGAGGGTGATGACCTGCGGCTGACCGCCCAAGGTTGCCACCAACACAATGGGAGAAGACGGCACAGGTGATACACCTGAGAAAGCGTGGACGTGATTCATGGCACCCCTATTCCCTGCGGTTTTGCTTGGCGGGCCGGCCCATTCCGGCAAAAGTACGCTCACCTATCGGCTCAGTCAACACCTGCGGCAGCAAGGCACGCCCCACTATGCGCTGCGAGCCAACCCCGACGGCGACGGTGATTGGACGGCGGCGGTAGCGGCATCCCTGGTCGCCGAGTTGCGCCCCCGCGTGCGGAGCGGGTGGACGCCCGCTTTTGCGACAGCGGTGGCCCAAGCGGTCGCGGCGCGGCACATGCCCCTGATCGTTGATGCGGGAGGTCAGCTTTCCCCCGAAACAGAACTGATTGCCGCCCATTGCACCCACGCCCTCCTGCTCAGTGCCGACCCGGCGGCGCTCCCGGCGTGGCGTGCGTTGGTGGTGCGTCGGGGGTTGGTGCCGGTCGCTGAATTGCACTCAGCGCTCACTGGCGTAAGCTTGGTGGAAGAGCGGGGGCCACCGTTGCGCGGCACTCTCGTTGGACTGAGCCGGACGGGCAATTCAGATGGGCCATGCTTCAGCGCCCTGTGTGAACAGCTCGGCCACCTCTTCGCCTACACCACCGACGAACTCTTCCGCAGCCACTTGGCGCAGACCGACATTGAACTGGTGCTGCATGTGGAGCAGCCGATCTATCCATTGCCCGCGCATCTTGATCACCCCTGGGTGCCGTCCGAACTCGCGACGTTGCTGCCGACGCTCCCCGCCGAAGCACCCCTTGGGATCTACGGACGGGGGCCGACCTGGCTCTATGCGGCTCTCGCTGCCGCGCATCCGGCGGTGCGTTGCGCCGTCTTCGATCCCCGCCAGGGGTGGGTAGACGTGCCGACGCTGAGCCACGCGCCCCTGGATGAACCTGGCCCACTCGACATCACCAGTACCACCCAAAACGGCGTGACGCGCCTCCGGGCCGGCATTCCCAGTGGCTACCTTGACTGGCGCGACGCCGACCGCATCGCCGTCCCCGCCGTCGCGGGCGGGGTCATCCTTGATGGGCGATTGCCCAACTGGCTGTGGGCGGCGCTGGCGCGGCGGTATCACACGGCGGCGTGGGTGGCGTGCTACCAACCGCAACTCGGCGGCTCGGTGCTTGTCCGCTCGCACGATGCCCGTTTCCCCGTTGGGCATGTGCTGCCTGACGATCTGAACTAAGCCTAGCATGCAGGCTCGTCCACATCTGAGGACGAGTCAGGGTGAGCACGCATCACGTAAAAAACGTACCCGTACCAAGCGGCGTAGCGCCGATACAAATCAAGCTCGCGCTGCTCTTGATCGAACATCTGTTGGGCGACCGCATGCCCCGCATACTTCGTGCGGAGCAGCGCAATGCGCGCTTCGAATCGAGCGTCTGCATCCCTGGGCCACAGCCAACATCGAGAATCGCTGGGCGGGCGGGCAAAGCGGTGATGAGCGCGAGCGCCTTGCCCGTTGAAACAGAATCGCCCGGCCCTACGCGGGGCAGATCGTGGTGAATTTCAAAAAAGAAATCCATACCGTTTTTGGAAGCCATTCGGCACGTTACCGCGCATAGATTGCGTGACGACAAGGCCCGGCTACTCGTCAATCAGGCCATCCTGCGCCCAGCCCACCTGCGTCGCATCGGCCTCGCCGCCGAACTCAAGATAGACGCTTTCGACGTTGAGCCGGTGCGCCCCGGCGTTCGCGAGCGGCGACCGGAAGACCATCGTGGCGCACGCCGCAACGGTCTCAGCGACACTGGCCCCTGCGCTGATGGCCCGCACGACCCGGCGGCGCACCTCGTCGAGATAGGCCCGGTCGGTCGTGGGCGCACCGTGTCCTGGCACCAATGCCTGGATCGGCAGGGCGGCGATCCGTGCGAGCGTTAGCTCGTAGGCGTCCAGACGGTGGCTGACCAACGGAATCTCAGTATCGCTGAGCGTATCTGCAGCCCAGAGCAACCCGCTGGTCGGCACGAAGATCGCCACCTGGTCGGCAGCGTGCCCAGGGATGTGCAACAGCGTGAGTGCGAGATCACCCAAAACGAACACCTGTCCATCCTGAAACGTGGCCGCGAGATGAGGCGGACGAAACGGCGCGGCCCGCACGTAGCCGAAGCGCTGCTCCCAACGGTCAATCATCGCGAGGGTCTCCACCTGATGCGCGGTCAGGGTTTCGGCAAAACGGACGTGGGCATACACTGGCAACGCAGGCAACCGCTCGGGGCCGAGGATGTGATCCCAGTGGCTATGGGTAAGCACCAGACCCACCGGACTACCGAGGCAGACGGCCAACGTAGCCGCACGAGCACTCTCATCGGGGTGCGGGCCGGGGTCAAGCAGCCAGACTTGTCCGGCGCTCGTCAGCACTCCCGCGTTGTAGGCCAGCGCACGGCTCGGGAGCACCCAGAGTTCTGGGGTAAGTTTGGAACGGCTGAGTCATCGGCAACACCTTTGCTGCTTTGGTCGTGACGAGAACCCGGACGTTCCTCACTTGGCACTCCTGCTGACGACCCGCAACCCTCCGTCGTAGTTGCGGAGACGCGGGTCGTTGAAGCTGTGGGACGCCCCGCGCACGGATGTGTTGTCATTCCGCAACGAGTCGCCACGGATCACACGAATATCGTCGACGTCATCCTCCAGATAGATCACTTGCCACTCATCTTCAAGCTGATACGGGTACGTCTTGCCCCACTGGGTCGCGCACCACTCATGGACATTCCCCGCCATATCCAGCGCACCGTAGGGGCTGGCCCCATCCGGGTAACTGCCGACGGGCGTGGTTTTCTGCAAGCCTGACTCGCTGCTATTGGACAAGCTCGCATCCCAGGTGTTGCCCCAGGGCCAGATCAGGCCATCAGTTCCACGAGCGGCTTTTTCCCACTCAGCCTCGCTCGGGAGCCGAAACGCAATGCCGGTCTGCTTGCTCAGCCAGCGACAGTAGGCCACGGCCTCGAACCAACTCACGCCGACCACCGGGTAGTCTGGGCCATTCCATTTCGCGTCGTTCCAATAGGAGGGCTGGGTGATGTTTTCTGCCTGCCGCCACTGCCAGCCCGCCATTGTCCAGTAAGCGCGGTTGGTGTAGCCGTCGCCCTCAACGAAGGGGCGAAACTGGGCGTTGGTCACCTCGGTCTTGCCGATCCAGTAGTCGGGCAGGGTCAGGGTATGCTGCGGTTGCTCATTGTCACGAGCCTGCGTATCGGCGCTGCTGCTGCCCATGAGGAAGGGGCCAGCGGGTACCTTGACCAGCTCAGGCACCCAGGCGGTGGAGTCGGTGGGGGCGGCGGTGGGCGGTGGAACGGCGGGTGCGCCGCCTTGATTAGCAAACAACCCGCAGCCCCCAAGGAAAAATGCCCCAACCAGCACGACCGCCAACAGCATCCCATGCCGGAGCAAGAAGGGTGGCGCTTTCCTCATGGCGGGTGGCGGTCGCACCGGGATGGTTAGCACACCTACGAGCGGGTGAATGACCTGCGTGGGCGCGAGGGCCGGGGGCGTTCCCGCAAGCGATGGCGAGGCGGCTTGCCGCAGCGTTCGCACCGTGGCACTGGCGGAGCAATTATCGGATTTGATTGCCATCACTTGCACGGGTGCCGCACGCACCTCATGCTGCTGCTTCAGCAGCGTTGCCAAATCATCGCCGGGGATGTATTCCATCACCAAAAACTGGCCGTCAGCATCGCTGAAATGGTCAGTCACTTGCGGCAAGCGGGGATGTTCGAGTTGCGCTAAGAGTTTGGCCTCGCGCTCGAAGGTCTCTTTCCGCTGCGTGTCGGTAAAACGCGTCTGTTTGAGGGCGACGGACTTATCGAGCCGGGTGTCAAAGGCTTCGTAGACAAAACCGAAGCCGCCTTGCCCGATTTGGCGCACGATTTGGTAACGCTGGTTAATCAGGGCACCTGGCTGAAGCATGG
This sequence comes from uncultured Oscillochloris sp., assembly GCA_903877345.1. Taxonomy (GTDB): domain Bacteria; phylum Chloroflexota; class Chloroflexia; order Chloroflexales; family Chloroflexaceae; genus CAIWXH01. The sequence continues at coordinate 4,960 of CAIRDL010000199.1, forward strand.
TGGTGGTCGTTTCCGTGTAAATGCGGTGGGAACGGCTGGCGTTTGGCCGTGTGGCCCTCCACCGACGACAGCCCGTGTATGGCGAGCCTCGGTGCTGAAACCTTGCACGCGATGCACCGGAATGCTAGAATAGATGTAGGCAATTGGGACAAGTGAAGAATGTCGTGCCACACGGCCCACCGGATAGCTGTCGAGGCAATGGTGGGCTGTGTGCATGCCGCCGCTAGTATAGCATGGCGACTGCGGAGGACGTGCGTTTTCACACGTGACCGTTACCGTTTGGGGACTACCTCCCCCAACCCCTCCGGCGGCCAGTCGAGCACCTGCCCCCGGCAGATCTGCGCCATTGGCACCTTGCTCACG
>CAIRDL010000200.1 GCA_903877345.1 uncultured Oscillochloris sp.
CAGGGTCTCGCCCTTGGCGGCGAGTACGGTGGCGCGGCGACCTACGTGGCTGAGCACTCGCCTGACAACAAGCGTGGCTACTACACCAGCTACATTCAGACCACCGCGACCCTGGGCCTGTTCGTCTCGCTGGCCGTGATCGTGGGCGTGCGCCTCGCGCTGTCGCCCGCCGCCTTCAACGACTGGGGCTGGCGCATCCCGTTCCTGCTCTCGATCTTCCTCGTTATCGTCTCGGTCTACATCCGCTCCAAGATGAGCGAGTCGCCGCTCTTCTCAAAGCTGAAGGCTGAGGGCAAGACGAGCAAAAGCCCGATCCGGGACAGCTTCGGCACTGCCGCGCAGTGGAAGACCATCATGATTGTGCTGTTCGGCGCTGCGGCCGGGCAAGCGGTGGTCTGGTACGTCGGTCAGTTCTACGCCCTCTTCTTCCTACAGAACGTGCTGAAGGTTGAGTTCATCACCGCCAACGTAGTGGTCTCGGTTGCCCTGCTGCTTGGCCTGCCCCTCTTCATCTTCTTCGGCTGGCTTTCCGACAAGATTGGGCGCAAGAAGATTATGATGGCTGGCAACCTGTTGGGGGCGCTCGCCATTTACCCGACCTACATGGGCCTGAACTACTTTGCTGGCCCGATCACCCCGGCGATTGCGGAAGTTAAGGATGCCGCTGGCGTAGTGATCACGAAGGCGGCTCCGGCCATTGCTGCCAGCGCCAACCCAGTGATGCTGACCGTCCTGGTCTTCACGCTGATGATCTGGGTCGGCATGGTCTACGGCCCCATCGCCGCCTTCCTGGTCGAGTCGTTCCCGGCCAAGATCCGCTACACCTCGGTGTCGCTGCCCTACCACGTTGCGAACGGCTACTTCGGCGGCTTCCTGCCCCTGATCGCCACCTCGGTGGTCGCCGCGACGGGCAACATTTACGCGGGCCTGATCTGGCCCATCGCTATCGCCGCGATCACCTTCGTGGTTGGGATGATCTTCCTCACAGAGACGAGCATGAACGTCACTGACGGTGAGGGTGTGATGCACCCGGCGCGCAACGAGACTGAGGCGTCTCAGGCGGGGTAAGTTTGGGGGATTTTAGGGGATGGGGGATGGGGGGTTAGGGGATGGGAGTGCGTAGAAACGGCTTCAACCGCACTACGCACGGTCAAACCTGCGACCTGTGACCTACCCTAAAGTGAGTGCGTAGCGAGTAAAATAGCTGTTGGCGCGGGGACAACTCTCGCGCCAGCAGCTATTTTCGTGTTGGGCAAGGGGTCAGGAGTCAGGGGTCAGGGGTCAGGTCGAGCGCATCAGGAAGCTGTGCGTCGGCCAAGACTGTAAAGGAGCCTAGAACCTTGGCTTAGGCATGTTTCAGAAGCGGCGGTTTCAGCTTGACAGTTTACTATGGCAGACGACGCGACGAATTGGAAGCCGGATGCTGCCTTCGACAAGCTCAGGCAGCGTGCTTGCCCGCAGCGTCCTCGCTGGCTGAGCTTGTCGAAGCCAGCAAGGCCCAAACAAACTGTCAAGCTGGTTTGAAACATGCCTTAGGCAGAGATGGTGGTTCCTTTGCCATCTTGATACGCGCAGGGCATCCTAATGCGTTCGACCTGCAACCTGACCCCTGATCCCCGACCCCTGCAACCTGACCCCTGACCCCTGACCCCTGATCCCTGACCCCTAGGAGGAAACGCAATGACGCTCCCCTTTGGCCTTTGGCCCAGCCCGCTGACGCCACAACAGATGGCGGCAGGGCTGCGCCTCGACGATGTGCAGTGGGATCGTGACGGACGCCGCCTCGTTTGGCTTGAGACGCGAGATGGTCGTGGCACGCTCTGGTGCGCCGATGTGGTGGCGGGCGAGGCCCCCCGCGAGTTGACGCCCGCCACGCTGGCGGTGCGCGGGCGCGTCGGCTACGGCGGCGGCGAGTTCACCGTGGGCGCAGGGACGGTGGTCTTCGCCGAGGCGCAATCGGGGCGGCTCTTCCGCCAAAGGCTGGATGGCGGGCCAGCAGAGCCGCTTACGCCCGCCTTCGGAGCGGCGGCGGCTCCGGCGCTTGCGCCCGACAGTCGGCATCTGCTCTATGTTCACACCTACGAAGGCGTGGATTGTGTTGCGGTGGCGGATACCGAGGGGCGTTTGTGGCCCCAGCGTCTCGCCACAGGTCACGACTTCTACATGTGGCCGTGCTGGCATCCCGCTGGCACCCAAATCGCCTACGTGGCTTGGGATCACCCGGCGATGCCGTGGGACAGCACGACGCTCTATGTAGCCGATCTCGACCTCAGCGGCCCATTGCCGACGGTGAAGGCCACGCAGATCCTCGCGGGTGGCCCGGCCACCAGTATTTTCCAACCAACGTTCGCCCCTGA
>CAIRDL010000201.1 GCA_903877345.1 uncultured Oscillochloris sp.
CCAATCCGCCTGTGCTTTCTGGGCCGACGTGGCCCAATGCCGAGGCCGAGGCGATTGCCCGTAAAGCCTGTTACGACTGTCACAGCAACGAAACCGTTTGGCCTTTCTACAGCAAAATCGCCCCAGTCTCGTGGCTCGTCACCCGTGATGTGGTCGAGGGCCGCAGTAGACTGAACTTCTCGGAGTGGCAACAGGGTGGCGGTGAAGAGGGCAGCGATCTCGCCAAAATGGTTGCCAACGGCAAAATGCCGATGCCCATTTACACCATCACGCATCCCGAAGCCAGGTTAACCGGGCACGAGCGTGTGGTTCTGGTTGAGGCGCTAACTAAACTGGGTGTGACCGTCCCCTCGTCGAGTGTCGCCACCACAAAGACGATGGTCGTCACCCAAACCATCACCTCTGAGCTTGCCGCGACGACGGCGCGTAACTATCGCGGCAGCGGCGAGGTCACGCAGGTTGAGTTGAAGCGCAAGGGCGAGCATCTCTTCTTTGCCGTGCGTTTCACCGATGGGGCGGAAGTCTTTGTGAATGGGCTGACGGGGCAAGTGGCCTATGCGCGGCTCCAGAGCCGACCACAGAATAACTAGGGGTTGGGGGTTAGGGGTTGGGGGTTAGGGGTCGGGGGTTAGGGATCGGGGATCGGGTCGAGCGTATCAGAAAGCCGTGCGTCATGCGTGGTGTGGGCTTCCAGCCTGCCAGATGCGCGTCGGCAGGCTGGAAGCACGAACGGTAACCCTGCCCCCCCGACCCCCGACCCCCGACCCCTGCCCCCTTGTCTAAGGCGTTCATGAGTATCCTGCTTGGGTTAGTGGCTGCCTTGGGGTGGGGTGCGAGCGATTTTGTCCTGAGCCGGATCAGTCAGGCGGTTGGGCCGACGCGAACCCTCATCTACGTGCAGGCAGGCGGGTTGCTCGCGATTAGTCTGGTCATCCTGGCATGGCAAGATCGGCCCCCGCTCGATCCGTGGTTGTGGCTCGTGACCATTGGCGCGAATATCTTCAACCTGATCGGCACGGTGCTGCTCTACCGTGCGCTGACGGTGGGCACCCTAGCGGTGGTGTCGCCGATTGCGGCGAGTTTCGCGGTAGTGACGACGCTGCTGGCCCTGGCGACGGGTGAACGCCCCACGCCCCTAGCGCTGAGCGGCATCGTCCTCGTGATGGGCGGCGTAATCGTGGTGTCCCGCGCCCCAAGCACAGGCGTGGCAGCGCTGCGTGCGCCCGGTTTTGTCCTTGGCCAAGGGGTGTTGGCAGCAAGCGGAGCGGCCCTCAGTTACGGGATCTTCTTCTGGTTGCTCAGGCCGGTTACGACCACGATGGGCATTGCCTGGCCGATCTTCGTCGGGCGGATTTTAACCTTGGGTGCCGCTCTGGCCTTTAAGGTGACGCGCCCGTCGGGACCCTCGCGCCCTCTGCCGTCCTGGCTCTGGGGGGCGGTCGTCTTGGCAACTGGCCTCGACACCGTCGCCTTCCTCAGCTACAACTTCGGCATCAGCACGGCCTACGTGAGCGTCGTGGCGGCGTTAGCCTCTATCTTCAGCGCCGTGACCGTGCTAATGGCCTGGGTATTGCTGCACGAGCGTTTGGCTTCGAGTCAGTGGGTGGGTGTCGTCGCGGTGCTGGCAGGCGTGTTGTTGGTCAGCCTGTAAGGCTTTTTGCTTGCCGCTGCCGATTGCACTGTACCGCCGCAAGCCACCCAACTATGCGAAGGAAGTGTGCGTATGGATGTGTTTCAAATTGACGACCACGGCCAACTCTTCATCGCGCCTGACATTGATGGCTGGCAACCTCTGACGGAACGCGGAATCACCATCGTGTTTGATCTCGATGACGATCTCGACATTAGCATTCCAACGGTGCCGAATCAGCTGGTCTACCTCTACTTTCCCTTCGAGGATAAACCCGCGCTGCCAGATCTAGAGCGACTTCACGCCTTGGCCGAACTGGGGGCCAACCTCATCAGCAAAGGGCAGCGGGTGCTGAGCCACTGTGGGATGGGACACAATCGCTCGGCGCTCTTGGCCGGGGTCATCCTGACCCACATGGGCTGGACAGGTGCCGATGCCGTCGTGCGCCTGCGGGAGCGCCGCCCCGGTGCGCTCTACAATCATGTCTTCGCCGCGTACCTTGCGCAGCTCCCGCCCGTGCTGAACCCCTAAAGGTTGTTGTTCGGTAGCGTGGCCGACGCAGGGTTTTCAGATCTACTCAATCTGGAGAATATAGCCCTTGCCACGGACATTCAGCAGATAGCGCGGGGCGCTTGGGTCGGGTTCGATTTTTTGGCGCAAGTGGTGGATATGGGGCTTAATCAGTTCGCCCGCCTCCATATCATTGGCCTCATAACCCTGGGCGCAGCGCACCAATTGGGTGTAGGAGAGCATCTGACTGGCGTGTTCAGCCAAACAGAGCAGCAGGCGAAACTCGGTCGGCGTCAGGTTGAGTGAACGCCCGCCGAGGATCGCCGTTTGGTGCCACGTATCGAGTTGGAGTTGGCCGATGATGATTTGGCGGTCGCTGAGGGGCGACAAACCGCTGGCGGCGGGCGGCGCAGGCGGCGTGCCAAGCGTAAGGGGTGAGGGCGCAGGCGACAGGATCAGCGGTTGCGCGGCGTCGGTAGAAGTCGCCCCGGTGAGTTCTTGGGCGGCGGCCCCAATCGCCGTGATCAGCGCATTCTGGCGCTGGCGCTTGGCGTAATCGGTCAACCCGGCGGCCACGCGGTCAAGGATCTGCCCCGGGTCGCTCGTCTTCAGCATATAGTCGAAAACGCCCTGGTGCATCCCCTCGATGGCGGTTTCAAGGGAACCGTGGCCGGTGAGCACAATCACGATGGTGTCGAGATTACGGCGACGGAGCGCCTCGACCACTTGGATGCCGTTGATCCCAGGCATCTGTAAATCAACCAGCATCAACTCGAAATACTGACGTTCGAACAACGCCACGGCTTCTTCGCCAC
>CAIRDL010000202.1 GCA_903877345.1 uncultured Oscillochloris sp.
CGTTCTACGATGACCCTGAACTCAGCATCCGACTTGTCTTTCCCGATAACGTACCCTCCTCGCAGTATCTCTTCAACCCCAACCCCACGCTTGTGCAACCGATTATCATGCGCTCGTGGCATAAGGACGGCACGACCCGCTGGTGTGAGTTGTACAGTTGGCTGGTCACTGATGAGCGGGGGCAACCACTGACGATTGAGGGCATCATCCGTGACATCACCGAGCGTAGACGAACCGAGGCTGAGCTACAGGCTTTGGCGGAGCAACTCCAGACTCTTTCGCGGCACCTCGTAGGGGCGCACGAGCGCGAGCGGCGGCATATTGCCCGCGAACTGCACGACGAGGTGGGCCAAGTGCTCACCGGCCTCAAACTGAGTCTTGCCGTCGCTGCAGCCGGAGCGCCCCCGCCGCTTGCCGCAACTCTCGAACGTGTCCAGACGACAATGAATGAACTGATGGGCCGGGTGCGCTCACTCTCACTCGATTTACGTCCGGCCTTGCTTGATGACCTTGGCCTCTTGCCTGCCCTCACCGCGTACCTAGAGCGGTACACCGCCCACACGGGCGTGCAAATCGTCTTGCGCCACGAGGGCGTGAGCAACTGCCGCTTTCCCACCGAGGTGGAAACGGTCGCCTATCGCCTGATCCAAGAAGCGCTCACCAATGTCGCCCGCCATTCAGGCGTCATGATCGCCACGGTGCGCCTCCTTGCCGACACGACCCGCCTGATGCTGCGCGTAGACGACACTGGGCGTGGCTTTGAGCTTGGGGCGGCCTTGGCGGCGCAAACCACGAGTGGGCTGAGCGGCATGTACGAGCGGGTGCAGCTCATTGGCGGCATCCTCACGATTGACTCGATGCTGGAGGGCGGCACGCAAATCATCGCCGAATTGCCGTTGCCGGGTGCGGAGCCTACACCTGCCCCCGTAGCTTACCCGTAGCACCTCGTAAGGTGCCCGTAGGCTCCCTAAGCAACTGCCCGTACTTAAATCAAATCTAGCTCCGGAGAGACGCCCACTAGGCCCGTAACGTATACTCAAACCAGAGTTGATGCTTAGCGAGCGCAAGACCAGACACCGGGAAGCGCGCAAGGTTAACGATCCGACCTCCGAGGTTCAGCATTACATCCAGAAGGCATACGATCATGACACTCGAAATCACCCAACCACTACCAAGCCAGCTCAACGGTAGCATCAATGCATTTATGCATGAATATGACCAGAGCATCATAAGCACGCCGCGTCGCGCCCACGTTGAGCATGAAAACATCCACGCGCACGTCCACGAGTACCGCATCGTCGCCCCCAAGCCGGTCATCGAAACGGACAAGGAAGCGCGGGTTCACGTTCGCTGGACAATGGATGGCGATATGACGCCCTTCATCACGGGTATGTGGCACGTCAGTGCCTTCCTGGAGATGACGAACGCTGGTGATGCACCCCTACGGATGCCACTCACTCCATGTGAGGCGATCCCCTTGACGCCGCAGGTTGGCCCGGTTGATTATGAAGCCTGGGTGAAGATCCCCGCCAATACGGTCATGACCACCGTTGCGGCGCAGCCCTACAAGCTCGTCGTCGCAGTCGCCTACTACGCGCCCGTTGACCAGCCGGCTCCGCTGCCCGGTTTTATGGAAGACTTGGGGTTCCCGTCCCACTTCGTTTTAGTCACGACCCTAACTTACGGGACGCCCACCAGCCATGCTGATGCGGCACCCAAGTTCGTAGAGGGTTCGGTGCTCCAGTTCTACATTATCGCGTAAGCCAAGGTTTCAGGGGTCGGGTTTCAGGTTTCAGGTCGAACGCATCAGAACGCGCTGCGTAGGCCAAAACTGTCAAGTAGCCACGAACCTTGTCTAAACCATACGCGAAGCGTTAACGGATCGTCTGGCAAAGCCCTAAAAGTGAAGCGGCGCTGCTCCACAAATGATGGAGCAGCGCCGCTTCGTTTTTACTCGGCGAGCCACGGGGTAGTAACGTTACGTCACACCCGCTGGGTTTATGACGGTTGCCCGTAACCCCCCTTTCTGCTACACTACAGAGTGCATCGGCCCCCCGCATCATACCCATATTAGGCGAAACACCGTCCCCCGTGCGACGCACTGCGGCGTCGTGTCCGTGAAAGGGAGCAGCGTGGAGCGATCAGTTGAGCGCTGGCCCGTGCGTGATGGCGCTCACGTGGCCTACTTTAGTTATCGCTGGGTAGCCTGGGCGGTGGTAGCGCTGACACTGACGCTGCCCGGTCTCCCGGTTATGACTCTGCCACGCGATGCGGGCCTGCTGTTGCTGACTGGGGTGCTGAATGTGGTAGCGACCGCCCTTGCCCCAGGCTATGTGCGCTTGGCCACCCAGCGCCCGGTGCTGCTGGCCCTCGACCTCATCGTCGGTGCCACGATCCTCTGGCTGAGTGGGAGCCACCCCCTGCCGTTTCTGCCTTACGCCAGCGCAGCCTTGGTGCTGCCCGCGCTGCTCTTCGGCTGGCGCGGCGCGCTGCTCGGGGCCGTGGTGTTTTTGACCCTCGACCTCGTCGGTCTCGCTTTGTTGAATCCGGCGGTCGGGGCCAGCATGTACGGGCCGAGCATGCTCGCCCGTATGCTGACACCGTTCGCCTTCGCTGGGATCTGGGCCACCCTGGGCTACGGGGTGCCCCGCCGTTCGACCGCAAACGGCGCGCATCCAGCTCCGCCAGAGGTATTGGTCGCCCAACCGACGCAGCCCACCGAGGAGCCGCCCCCGAACCAGCCCCAACCGCTGCATGTGCCTGACCACCTTCACCCCGAAACCACGTCCGCTGGGACAACGAATGTGTTCGCCTCTGGCCCCTTGGTGCTGACCCGCGCCTCTGCCGAGCAGCGCGCCGACCTCACCCGCCGCCTTCTCTTCGATCTGACCCCGCCGCAAAGTCTGGGCTTCACTGCGAGTCTTGAGCAGATCGGCACCGTGGCCGCCCGTCAATCTGGCTTTGAGGTGGCCGTTACCTGCGTTGGTTCGCCCCGCATCTTGACCCAAGCGCAGCAGAGTCTCCTCCTACGCACGGCCCACGAGGCGCTCCGTAATGTGCAGCAACACGCCCACGCGCAACGGGTGCGGCTTACGCTCACATTCGAGGCTACCACCGTCACGCTGGTCATCCAAGATGACGGGGGTGGCCTGCTCGACGGCACCTACGAGCGTCCCGGCCTCCACGCGCTGCGGGCGCTCCGCTACCGGCTCGCCGAACTCGACGGTCACTTGACGGTTTTTGAACCCGAAAGTAGCGGTGTGACCGTGCAGGCGAGTTTGCCACTAGAACCATAGTTTCCATTGCCCGTTTGACTCGTGCCGCCCCTGACGGTGGTCATTTAGTGGAAAGACCCTAGCATGACCGTGCGCTTCGCGTTGCGTGCGCTCTGTACGCTTGGGGCCGTCGGCTTGATTGGCTACGGGATGCTCCAACCGCTCGAAGCCGATGTGCGCTGGCTGATCTGCCTGTGGGCGGCGGCACCCTTGATTGGGCTCGCCGCTTGGCTCAGTTTGCCCGCAGCGCCGCGCAACGTGTCCCGCAACATCGCCAATGTCGGCCTCAGCATCCTGGTGGGCTTTGGCCTGCTCAGTCTGCAACTTTTGCGCCAGCAAGTGGTGTTGGCCGGCGCGATTTACAGCCACGTCGTTGTCAATGCTGATGGCAGTACGAGCAGCAATGTACGCCCCGTTCTCGACTCGCAGCGCATCTTGCGCGGACGAATGTTCGACCGGAAGGGCGAGGTGCTCGTTGACAGTGAGGCGGTGGATGGGTTCGGGCGGCGTACCTACCCCTTGGCTGACCGCTACGACCCCACGGCGTTCAGCAATGTCGTCGGTTTTTTTAGCACCCGTTACGGCCAAAGCAGCCTCGAAGCTACCTACGCCGAGTACCTCACCGGCCAGTGGGGCAATGAGTGGGAGCGCCTCCGCGAGCGTTTTGTCGGCGGGACGCCACGGGGCAATGATTTGACCCTCACGCTCAACGCCGAACTCCAGGCGCAGGCAGCAGCAGCCCTGGGCGGACGCACCGGCTCCGTAGTCGTCCTTGACCCGCGCAGCGGGGCCATGCTTGCGCTGGTCAGTCAGCCCGGTTTTGACCCGCGCCAACTCAGTTTCGACCCTGGAACCAGCGATTGGGAAGCTGAAAATCTGCGCGTTGGGCGCTATTGGAGCGAACTGATGACCGCCAGTGCGGGCCAGCCGTTACTCAACCGGCCCACGCAAGGGCTTTATCCGCCCGGTTCGGTCTTCAAAACCGTGACGGCGATTGGGGTGTTGGAACATCCAGAGGTCGGCCAACCGAACACAATCACCTGCCCCGAGACGTTTAAGCCTGAGACAGATGCGCCCCCGGTGGTGAATGCGGTACCGAATTTAGCGCGGCTGACTGGCGAACCGGCGAGTCTTGAGCGGGTGTATGCCTATTCGTGCAACACCGCCTTCGCCCAGTACGCCGTCCGGCTGAAGCCTGAACTGCTGAGTGAGACGGCGAGCC
>CAIRDL010000203.1 GCA_903877345.1 uncultured Oscillochloris sp.
AGCCACCAACTGAGCCCGCCAATCATCGCGGTGCCAATCGCGCTCAGGGCCAGAATGCCGGTGAGCATCTGGCTCAGAATATACTCTTGGTCGCCAAGCACGCGGCCAAGTTGGAGCGCCACGGGGCCGTCGCTACGGGTCAGTTTATAGGTTAAAAGGCGAATGCGTTGACCGGCGCTGTCGGTGACGGTGCGGAGATCCGCGCCGCCCGCCAGCGCTTGGGCAAGCGCAGCGGCGTCCGGGGGAATGGGTGGCGTGGCAGCGTTAGGGTCGAAGAGCAGCTTCCCATTGGTATCGAGCGGCATCACAAAGATAGAGGATAATTCTGCATTAAAAGCCAGATCAGCCTGGACGCCGCTACTCTGGCTTGGCGTGCTCTGATGTTCACTGTCCCTTTCGTCGCTGTGTTCCTCATCATCGCTATGCTCCGCTTCCCTATCGCTACGCACCGGCGTCGGCGTCGGTAGCGGCGGAGGTGCGGCGAACCCACGGGCAATGGACCAATCTTGGTCGGCGGTGGCGAGCGTGGGCGGCAAAGGGGCGGCCAGCAACGCGAACTCGTGAACCATCTTGTGTTGGAGCGCCAAGTCGGTGCTTTGGCGGAAATAGCGGTCGAGCAGCAGATACACCCCGCCACCCACGAGAGTCACCAGTGCCAGCGCCGCCGCACTGTAGATCAGGGTCAAGCGCAGACGCAGACCTCTAAACACGGGCAGTCTCCAGACGGTAGCCAACACCGCGCACGGTAATGATGGGGTCAGACTCGCCCGGCGCGTTCAGTTTCCGGCGCAAGTACGAGACATAGACATCAACCATCGAGGGTTGAACATCGCGTTCGTAAGACCAAACGTAGTCGAGAATCTGTTGACGGGTGAGGGTCTGGCCGCTATTCCGCAGCAGATACTCGAGCAAACGCCACTCGGTAGCAGTCAAGTCAAGGGCGCGTTCGCCACGCCGGACGACGTGGGCACGGATGTCCACCACCAACTCGCCCGCCCGTAGCTCGCCCGCATCGCTGGTGGTCGGGGCATAGCGGCGACTGAGCGCCCGCACGCGGGCCAACAACTCCTCGAAGGCGAACGGCTTGACCAAGTAATCATCGGCCCCGCTATCCAAACCGGCAACCCGATCATCGAGTTGGCTGCGGGCGGTGAGCAGCAGCAGCGCCGTGGGGATGCGGGCGGCGCGAATGGCCCGACAGATCGAGGGGCCATCGCGGGTGGGCAGCATCCAGTCAACGATCGCCACATCGTAGATGCCGCGCAGCGCAAGGTCGAGCCCCTCCGCGCCATCGTGACAAACATCGGCGGCGTAGTGCTCTTCCTCGAGCACTCGCGTCACCAGTCGGGCCAACCGGGCGTCGTCTTCAATAATTAAAACCCGCATCGCAGCACACTCCAAGCCACTTCAAGCCAAAGACACCTTCTCGCCTGATCATACGCCGGAATCATTGGAAGAAACTTGGAAATTTCTTGGTAGGCTCCGAATAATCTTTCATGAATATGCGCTACACTAGAGGATAGTGAGCAGATGAAGGAGCAAGCTGGTATGGCTACATCCCCGGCCCCGACCCCAAACACCCCGCGCTTTGCGTGGCTCCGCTGGCTTGGCGGCGGCGTCATCGCCTTTATTGTCCTTATCCAGTTCTCAATCTTCTGGCTACCCCAGACCAATCCGCCCGTGCTTTCTGGGCCGACGTGGCCCAATGCCGAGGCCGAGGCGATTGCCCGTAAAGCCTGTTACGACTGTCACAGCAACGAAACGGTTTGGCCTTTCTACAGCAAAATTGCCCCCATCTCGTGGCTCGTGACCCGTGATGTGGTCGAGGGTCGTCAAAAGCTGAACTTCTCGGAGTGGCAACAGGATGGCGGTGAAGAGGGCAGCGATCTCGCCAAAATGGTTGCCAACGGTAAAATGCCGATGCCCATTTACACCATCACGCACCCCGAAGCCAGGTTAACCGGGCACGAGCGTGTGGTTCTGGTTGAGGCGCTGACCAAACTGGGCGTGACCGTCCCCACGTCGAGTGTCGCCACCACGAAGACGATGGTCGTCACCCAAACTATCACCTCTGAGCTTGCCGCGACGGCGGCACGCAACTATCGCGGCAGCGGCGAGATCACGCTGGTTGAGTTGAAGCGCAAGGGCGAGCATCTCTTTTTCGCCGTGCGTTTCACCGATGGGGCGGAGGTTTTTGTGAATGGGCTGACGGGGCAAGTGGCCTATGCGCGGCTCCAGAGCCGACCGCAGAATAATTAAGACCGGGGGTCAGGGGTCAGGGGTCGGGGGTCAGGGGTCAGGGGTCAGGTC
>CAIRDL010000204.1 GCA_903877345.1 uncultured Oscillochloris sp.
GGCTTGCCGTTGGCCCAAGTGGGCTTCCAGGTGGCAAACGCACTGCTCGCCGCCCCGCAGCAGCGCCAGAATCTGGAGGCGCACGGGGTGCATCAGGGCTTTGAAGAGACGGGCTTGCCGTTCGGCGGTGGAGGTAGGCATAAGGGTAGTATATGCGATTTTCTGCATCTATTCCGTAGAAAAAGCCGCATGTTTGGTGGTCATGCTGCAACCAAGGCCGCCGTACGCCCGCTACTGACCGACGACGCCGCTCCCGCCCCGCCCAGCGCGCCGCAGACGTTCGATACTGCCCCAACGCGGCGCAACCGGCACGCGGGTCGGGATTAGCCCTTGGGCGATCAGCTTCGCCGTGTCGCGCCAGCCCGCCGGGCGGAGGATGGGCAGGTGTTCGTTCACGCCAACAGCCTCCGCTTCGAGCAGACACGTCACCGCCGCTAGGGCCGCTGCGGCCTCCATCTCGTCCATCGGGCCACCAATGAGGGTCAAATCAAGCATGAAGGAATCCTTGTTGTTCTGGAGTCGGGGGTCGGGGGTCGGGGGTCAGGGGGCAGGGATCAGGGGGCAGGTTGAATGCACCCTATTCTGCTGCGGTAAGACAAGGTTCGTGGGTGCTTTACAGCTTGAGCAAGCGCAAGGCGTTCTGCTGCACTTGACCTGAAACCTGAAACCTGGTACCTGAAACCTTGGCTAAATCTGCAATCCAAACCCGTCACGGCAGCAAGCGCGTGACCAGCGTGCGCTGTGCGTACAATTCGAGAGTCGCGTCGAGAGGGGCCAGAGTCGTCGCCGCGCCATAGCGCCGCCGCAGGGCGAGGGCAAGCAAATGGTCGGTGAGTTGGGGGTTTTTCGGCAGCAGCGAACCGTGGAGATAGCAGCCGTAGGTGTTTTTATAGACCGACCCGCCCACGCCATCCTCGCCGTTGTCGCCGTGGCCCACCAGCACCTTGCCAAGCGGGCGCACCCCCGGGCCGTGGTAGGTGCGCCCGCTGTGGTTCTCGAAGCCCACCAAGCGCACCGGCGTGCCGTCCAGCTCAGCCTCGACCACGCTGTTGCCGATTAGGCGCTGCTTGCCGCCCACAGTATGGATGTCCAGCACCCCAAGACCAGGCAACCGCTCGCCGGTGTGGGTGAGGAAATAGTGGCCGAGCAACTGGTAGCCGCCGCAAATTGCCAACAGCACCAAGCCATCCTCAATCGCGGCCCGCAGACCCGGGCCTTGCCGTTCGAGCAGGTCGCGGGCAATCAGCGCTTGGCCGCTATCCTGCCCGCCGCCGAAAAAGGCCAAGTCAAAGCTCGCCCAAGCCACGGTATCACCCGGCTCCACCGGCGTCACCGTTAGCTCGATCCCGCGCCAAAAACAGCGCTGCGTCAGCGCAATCACGTTGCCGCGATCACCGTAGATGGACATCAGCGCCGGGTAGCAATGGGCGAGCTTCAACATAGAACGCAAGTCCTATTTCCGACTAAGATAATCGCCCGCCCCAACCCACTTGAAGGTGGTCAGTGCCTCAAGGCCCATCGGGCCGCGCCAGTGCAGTCGTTGGGTTGAGACGGCCACCTCGGCACCCAAGCCAAACTGGCCCCCGTCGTTGAAGCGGGTGCTCGCGTTGACAAACACAGCGCTTGCGTCCACCTCGCGGCTAAAACGTTCGGCGGCGGCGGGGTCGCCAGTCAGAATCGCCTCGGTGTGGTTGGAGCCATAGGCGGCGATGAAATCGAGCGCCTCGTCGAGATCCGCCACCACCTTCACCGACAAAATCAGACTCATAAACTCGGTGCCGAAATCACCGGGTGCCACCGGACGCAATTGCCAGTTGGCGGACTCGGGTTGGGCCGACAGAATGGCGAGACTCGGCTCATCACAGCGCAACTCCACCCCGGCAGCGCTGAGGTCAGCGGCGACAGCGGGCAACAGCGTCGGGGCCACTGTCGCTTGCACGAGCAGCGTATCGAGAGCGTTACAGGTGCTGGGGCGTTGCACTTTGGCGTTATGAATGAGCGGCACTGCCCGCGCCAGATCTGCCGTCGCCTCGACAAACAGATGCACAACGCCCATACCGCCGGTGATCACCGGGATGGTGCTCTGCTCAAGACAGAAGCGGTGCAACCCCGCGCCGCCCCGAGGAATGATCATATCCACATAGCGGTCGAGGCGCAGCAGAGTTCGCACGACTTCGCGGTCGGGGTCAGTGATACTCTGGATACTCGCGGCGGGCAGACCGACGCGCTCGAGGGCTGCGCTCAGGGCGGTCGTAATCGCCCCAACGCTACGGGTAATATCGCTGCCGCCGCGCAAAATCGCCGCGTTGCCCGTCATCAAACAAATGGCGGCGATGTCCACGGTGACGTTGGGGCGTGCTTCGTAGATGAC
>CAIRDL010000205.1 GCA_903877345.1 uncultured Oscillochloris sp.
ATCGTGCGTGGGTGTCGTAAGGATAAACGGCTTGAACCTAGCTTTCGGATTTCAGACAAGGTTCGCAGTTACTTTGCCGTTTTGGGACACGCAAGACTACCTAACCCCCGACCCCCAACCCCCAACCCTTCTGACAGCAAAGGGGAGCGCGGCAATGACGACCGCGACTCCCCTTTGGCTGATCGCCCGCACCCGTCGTAGCTTACCGCGCCCGCCCAAAAATCACCCCACTCTTCCCGCCCTGCTCGCGGGCCTGTTGCACCGCCCGTTGCCGTGTCTCCTCGGCCGTCTCGCTGAGTTCGCGAATATCGTAGAACGGGCCGTCCTCATTGGTCAGCACGCCAAGCGAAAGCGACATCAGGGGCATGTGGCGCAGCTCACCGCTGTCGTCAAGCGCCTCAATGAAGCCCTGTTTGCGATGCTTGTAGTTGTAGTGCGACCCAATCTCGCTATCAAACTGGGTGATCAGACGGTCGGCAATAGCCCGCAACCGCTCCGGCGTTGAGGTAATCACAAAGTCGGGGCCGACAATCATCTGACCGACAAAATCTTCGTGACTGCCCAATTCGTTGATCACTTCATTAAGCAACAAAGCCGTGAACTTGAGCACATCCTCGCTGACCACCGAGCCATAGCTCTGGGTGAAGGTCTCGAAGCCATTGATGTGCAGCAAGGCCATGCCCCAGTTCTGCGCGGTGAGCAAGGCGCGCAACTGGTCATTGATCAGGTCTGCCGTCGGCAAATTCGTGACCGGGTGCAGCTGATTCTTGCGCCGCGCCTCATCAAGCTGGTTCTTGACAATCGTATGCACCTCTTCGATGTCGAACGGCTTGATGATGTAATACTGCGCCTGCACCTCACCAAGCCCACGCAGGCGGTCGCTGCGCTCACCACGGGCCGTAAGGAAGATAATCGGGATGTGCCGCGTGCGCGGACTGGCCCGCAGCGCTTTCCCAATATCGTAACCTTCCATATCGGGCAGGTTGACATCAAGCAGGGCCAAGTTGGGCGGCGTCTTGCTACAGATCTCGAGGGCGACCGAGCCGCGCAACGCGGTGAAGACCTCGTAACCTTGGGAGGTGAAGTAGATCTTTAGCAGGTTGGAGATGTCAACTTGGTCTTCAACGACCAGAATGCGCTCTTTGCTCACTGGTCATTTCTCCTTAGGCTTGCTTCAGTAGCGGCGGTTTCGGCCCGACATCTGCGACTTGCGCCCGCCCCATACGCTTCTTGCGACTTTGCGGCTTTGCGGCTTTGCGTGAGATCGCTAAACCGTAACACTGGCGTAACCCCTCATCTCAGCGCTCATGCACCCGCCGCCGCCGGTCACGCTCAAGTGGCACCACAGGTTCGCTGGCAACCTCAGGCGGCACGGTTCGGATGGCTGCGGTTGGCTCGTGAGGGTGCGTGCCGTTCGGGTGTACCGGCGGAACCACCACTGCCGTGGGCAGGTTCTGGGCTTGGGCGGGATCATAATAGACATTCGGCCAGTGGTAGATGATCCGCCGTGGCTCACCCTTGGCCTCGTCCACGTCGTCGAGGTCGTGACCGGGAACCGTCTTGCGGATGAGATTCTGGTCATTGTCGAAGATTATAACAGCATTTGACTCTATTTCGCGCCCTGGGTAGATGACGAAGCCGCTCCCGATCTTGACATTATGCCCAAGCGCCGAGCCAAGGACGGGCAGATTCACTTCAACCAGACGCCCCCGGTGCATCACCCGGATCGGCTCGTTCTGCAAGTTGAAGTCGGTAAAACAGTTGTTGGCCCCAATGAACGTGTTCCGCCCCACCACCGTCATCTGCAAGGTCGAGTTCTGGGCAACCATGCTGTTCTCCATCAGCGTGGTCATAAACAGGCCCGCGTTGAACGGCAGAAAACAGCGGTCACTGACGACGCTCAGCATCACCTGACTGCCCTGCATAATGTTGACATTACTCCCGATAATGCTATTGGCAATCACAACGCCTGGCCCAACATAAACATTATCACCAATCGTCGTCGGCCCGTGGATCGTCGCCGACGGGTCAATCGAACAATTCTTCCCGACCTTCACCAAGGCGGGCGAGGCCAAAAAATGGTTGCGCCACAGCTCCTTGAGCGGGTTCAGCCGCATCAGCGTGGAGGCGGCCGTGAAGCGTAACTTGGCGGGGAAGGCTTCCCGATCTTCTTTTGTCCATTTGAAGACATTCAGCAGGCGTGCTTTACCCATATTCACATCCTGCGTGGACGCGAGGGTGAAAACGCCCATCAATACATTCGCCATAAAAACGTGCAACCAACTCTCAACGGAGAGGAAAGCGCGTAGGGGAATTTGATAGGCTAAATCACCCTTCGAGGCCATAAAGCTCGGAATGTGATAATACCCCATCTCATGGCTCAGCGTATCAATGACCAACGGCGTCACCTCAGCGCTTGGCCCATCAGGGAAATAGTAGAGTTCGGCGACATGCACCGGGCCGTGCTGCTCCTTGCCCTGCTCAAGATAGGTCGCATCCTCGCGGCGAACAATCCCCGCGCAAAGCTGGAGTGCGTGGCGCTCAATACTGAGATCGCCACCTTTGCCGGTTGGCCCACTGGCCCGAAAAGCGATCTGGCAAGGGCGGCGAGCGGCCCGCGCCTGCGCGATAAACGTATCAATCAGCGCCGCATTAAAATAAAGATTGTCCCGATAAACGAGCAACTCACGGTCGCCCGCAAAGCTTTGCGCCGCAAGTTCCTCAATCGAGTCAATTTCGGTGCCGCCCTTGCAATGGCCCTTGAGCAAATCACGTTGGAGCAACCAAAGCGGTTTGTTCAAGAGCCGCAAATCGCGGGCAGGCTCGAAAAAGGGGGAAATTTTCGTTCGATCGCAGATTATTACCCGTTCCATTGCAAGCTCCTTTCAACGAACCAAGCTGGAGGAAGCGGTGCGACCCCCTGATATAGTGTTATTACCTACTTGGTACTATATACTGTAGCGATGGAAACCAACAAGCTTGGGAGGTTACAGTCGCGTTACGGGAAACGGGCGGGGTTTCGGTGGCGCACTATAGCGCAATTGTACACGATCAACAGGCTATGCGTCAACGCTGAACAGGTCTTGCGCGGCAGTGGTGCTGCTTTGCTCTATATTAGTTCAACGTTGACTAGTATTACAATTCGTAGTAGTGCTGTTAGGCATGGCGCAAAACAGGTAGATTCAGCAGGATGTAAGTTCCTGCGTAATCGCCTCAAGGGCGGCGGGGGTGATGGGGACACGCAGGCGGGCGACGGCAGCGCGGAGGGCGGCGACGTGCGCGGCGCTGGGCGGCACGGTGGTGCGGGCGAGCAGCACCCGGATCAGGGCGACGTACGGGCGGGCCAGGTCGTCGGGAGCCAAGGGCGCTTCCATTGGCGCAAAATCGGCCTCGATTTGGCGGCGGGCGGCGGCCCAATCCACGACAGCGGGCAGATCCGCCAAGAGGCCCAAGAGACGGCTGGTGCGCTCAACTGCGTCAAGCCGCTCGCTCTGCGGTGGCGCGGCGGCGGCGGGCACAGTTTTTTCGGCGTCACCCGCGCTGAGGGCGCGCAACTTGGGCAAGCCCGCCAACAACAGCGCTTCGATCTCGTTGGCGTAGTGAAGCCACGCGCCGATCTGCATCCGAAAGGGGTCAGGAATCTCGCGGGCACGCCCTGCCAGTCCGCCCAGGGTAACGACCGTCCGGTGTGGGTAGCGCGCCTGGAGCACACGGGCCACCCCGCTATCAACGGCGAGCAGCGTCTGCGCTTCGGCAACCAGTTCGTCGCTGAGGGAACGTGCCCGGTGGGCGCTGAGATCAAGCCCCATCGTGAGCAACGCCGCCCGGGCTTCAGTCTCAGCGGGGGCATCATCGTGGCCGACCACCCCCGCCGAGGTGACCGTCCACCCCAGGTGCTGTTGGGCGCTGGCGCGACTCAACAGGGCCGCCGCGATGGGTGCCCGGCCCGTATCAGCGCCGCCCACAATCAGAATCAGCCATGAAACCGCCATACGCACCTCCCACTATCTCAGGTAGATTTGACCAATTTCTCAGCTTGTGCTACTTTACCGTTGGCCGGGTGCCATGCTTGCACCGGTTCGATCTGAGTCTGATCGCAAGGAACCAAGGGTTTCCACCAAAACTAGGAGGTCGCGTTTGCTGAGTCCACGCTCGACTCTGCTCAGGAGCATTGCCCGTTTCCACCAGCGCCGCACCATGTTAGTCTGTTGGCTTCTAGCGCTTCTCACTGCACTTGCCGCCGCCCTGCCGCCGCCCGTAACCCAAGCTGCCCCAAGTCTCCTGTTGCCCACACCTCCCGGCGAACGCTGGCGAGTGATCCAGGGCTACGCCTGTGGCACCCACAACAGTTGGGATCGTTACTCACTCGATCTTGCCCAAGTTGATGGCCCGACCTACGGTGCGCCGATTCGCGCCGCCGCAAGCGGTCGGATCCAGTATTGGGAGAGTGGAAGCGGGACGCTGATCCTGCGCCACGGCGACCGCCTCTTTACAATGTACACGCATATGGCCCGCGTCGTTACGGGCGAACTGAACCGCTATGTCGAGGTGGGCGCGATTGTCGGGTTCGCGGGCGACCGCCAGACCGTTGGGACGCCGCACCTGCACTTTTCGGCGTTTACTGCAGGCAGCGACGGTTGGAGCGGCAAACAGTCTATCCCGCTTCATTTCGCTGAAGGGTACAACCTCCCCGAAATTGGGGGCTGTAACCAACATGGCGGCACGGTCGTCACGGCTAGTTCGATCCGCCCGCCGACGATCCATTTTCGTAGCGAGGCGCAACCTGTAGGCTGGTACAACCGCGATCTGCGGATCGAGTTTACCAGCGAATGGGCGGGCGGTGGGCTGAGTCAGGCTTGGGACAAAGAGCCTGCTGCCGATACGCCGATGTTCGCCCAAGTGGTTGACGGCTACGCCCAACTCGCTGATGCGGGTGAAGGGATGCACACCCTTCAGGTGCGGGTTTGGGGGCCTGATGGGAAGCAGAGTTTGGCGACCTTTGGGCCGCTTGGCTATGACAAAACCCCGCCAAGTCTTCCAGCGACCATTGCCGAACTGAAGGCGGCACCGGGGCCGGTGGTGGTGCAGTGGACTCCTGCGACCGACGCCCTTTCTGGGATGGCGGGCTACCGCATCTACATCGGCACCGACCCGGAAGGCAAGGCCGACTGGTTCACTGCCGAGCCCAGCATCAA
>CAIRDL010000206.1 GCA_903877345.1 uncultured Oscillochloris sp.
CGGGCCAAGGCAAGGGTTTGGTCAAGGGTAGGGACAGTAGTGCTCATTAGTCGAAACTCCTTCATACCACGCTGCTGCCTGCCCAATGCACTGCATCCTGTTACGGCAAAGCCGCAATCTAAAATCTAAAATCGCAATAGAGCAAAAGTCACCCTGTCACCCATGTCACGCTGAGCGGAGCGAAGCGTCCCGGTGTGCATTATTATCGCCGGGACGCTTCGCTCCGCTCAGCGTGACCGGGCGAGTTTTGCGGTATTGCCTAAAATCTGCCTTACGCGGGGGCGAGGGCGGGTTTACCTTTAGTAATATAGTACTCGCGGGTATATTCCTCAAGGGTCTGCATCCGGCCCAGGCGGAGGATGCGGTTGGTCTCGCTCATCTCGCAGGCCATGGCGTCATAGCTGAACTCGAGCAGTTCCATAATGCCAAGGGCCGACGGGTTGAGCGGCTGGAGCGCCCAACCGAGTGTGTTCATCAGCCAGATGGGCAAATGCAGTGGGCGGATGGGTGCGCCCCAGACCCGCGACCAGATGGCGACCATCTCGTCAAAGCTGAGGCGTTCGGGGCCACCTAGCTCGAAGGTACGGTTCAGTGCCTCAGGGTTGTCTAGCGCATTGCAGAAAGCTCGCGCCACATCAACCATTGCCAGCATTTGGGTACGCTTTTTGCCGGAGCCAAGGATGGGGAAGACGCCAAAACGCTCGACGATTGGCTCACCACGCTGAATAATCTCGTAGAAGAGACCACAGGGGCGAAAGATGGTGTAGGGGAGCCCACTGGCCTGAATAGCCTCTTCGGCCATCAGTTTGGCCCAGACGAACCTATAGCCCACGGGGTTGCGTGGGAAGAGCGTGCTGGTGAAGATGAACTGTTGGCAGGTACCGGCCTTTTGGGCGGCATGCAGGAGATTGACTGGCCCTTGGTACTCGGCCATGCGGCGCGCTTCAGGGCGGCGGTCGTCGCCGGCACTGGTGGCGCAAATGACGTGGGTAGCCCCGCGACAGCCCGCCGCGAGACTGGCCGGGTCGCGGAGGTCGCCGCCAATCAACTCGACGCCCAACTTCCGCAGAGGCTCGGCTTTCGCCACAGAGCCGGACCGCACCAGCACGCGCACCGGCAGACCCTGGGCGCGCAACATGCGTACCAGCGTCTGTCCCAGTGTCCCGGTTCCCCCAACGATGAAAATCATGACAGTCTTCCTTCCAGCCTCACAAGCCCATTTCGGCGGCTAATGATACCATACGCTGACGGTTGCGGACTGACCACTGACCGCCAGGCATAACCTACGCGGCCCGGTTGCCCCGTTGGTGCCAACGCGGTATGATGGGGCCACAGAAGTCTGCCCAAAGCGCATAGAATAGGCGTATGCACCACACCGCTCGCCAATGGATGCTTGACCGTTTGGCGTGGTTGCGTTTCTGCCTGCTGCTGTTGGTGCTGGCGAGCCTTCAGACAGCCCCGACCGTTGCCCAAACCCCCGATCCCATCTACACACTCGAACTCGACGGGGTCGTCAGCCGCTACAGCATTGGCTATGTGCAGCGCGCCTTGCACGAAGCGGAGGCTTCCGGGGCGACTGTGTTGGTGATACGCTTGGGCGCGACCGGCGCTGTGCTGCATGAAGTGCGTGCGCTGGCGGTTACCGTGGCTGCCGCGACCGTGCCGGTGGTCGTCTATGTCGCCCCGGCGGGTACGCAGAGTGGTGCGGCAGGCTTGTGGCTCTTGTCGGCGGCCCACATCGCCGCAATGGCCCCCACGACCAGCTTTGGCCTGCCCACACCTCTGATCCAGCCTGACCCAACCGTGAGCGAGGCCACCCGCGAGTTGCTCCGGGCCGAGGCGATCACCCAACTTGAGGCTTGGAACCGGGCGCAGCGCCGCAATGCCACTTGGGTTGAGCAGGCGCTTCGTCAGGGGATGGTGCTGAACAATGCCCAAGCCAGCGCGCTCACACCACCCGCCGTTAATTGCGTCGCCCGTGACCCGCAAGAACTGCTAACGCTCCTCGAAGGGCGCACCGTCACCTTGGCGAATGGCGCAACGGCCACGCTTAGCACCCTCGGACGCACACCCCAGCCCATCACACCAACGCTGCCCGAACTGCTCCTGCTGACCCTGGCGAACCCCACGGTCGCTTTCTTGCTATTGGTGTTGGCGGGGCTTGCCATGTATGCCGAGTTCATCAGCCCCACGGTGGGTATGCTGGCAGGGATAGGCGTGGTGCTGCTGATCGCCGCCATCGTTGGCCTGAGTGCCTTGCCGGTGAACTGGTTGGCGGTCGTGGGCCTGCTCGTGGCGTTCGGCTTCATCGGCGCGGATCTGTTCGTGCCTTCACACGGAGCGATGACGGTGGTCGGTTTGGTGCTTTTCGTACTCAGTGCGCTGACGCTGTTTGATGGCGCGCAAGCTCCAGGCGTCGTGGTGGCGCTGTGGGCGGTGCTGCTCGTCGCCGTTGGTCTCGCCGCCTTCGCTGCGCTTGGCCTCTACTTGGTACTGCGAACGCGCAACACCCCGGTGGCGACGGGCCAAGAGAGTTTGGTGGGTCGCTTGGCCGAAGTGCGACAGCGGCTTAATCCTGATGGCATGGTTTTTGTCGAAGGTGCGCTCTGGCGGGCGGTCAGCGAAGAGGGCACGGTTGAAGTGGGCGAATGGGTGCGGGTGACTGGCGTCTACGAACTGCGCCTGACCGTGCGCCGTCTCGCCGCCGACGATCCCGCTGGCGGTGCGGTACGCCGGGGCGCGCCGCCCTTGCAACACTAGAGGAGCATGGTCATGAATGGTGGTGGTGTGCTGCTACTCGCCTGTTTGGCGATGCTGGCCTTCTTGACCCTGATGGTCATTTTGTCTTCGATCAAGATTGTGCCCGAATACGAGCGTGGCGTCATCTTCCGTTTGGGCCGTCTGATGGGTGCGCGTGGCCCCGGCCTCTTCCTCGTCGTCCCCATCTTCGAGCGCATGGTGCGGATTGA
>CAIRDL010000207.1 GCA_903877345.1 uncultured Oscillochloris sp.
CCTGAAACCTAGCACCTGAACCCTTGTCTAAAAATAATGCCTACGCTCACCTACGCAACCGACGGGTCAGCACCACTTGCTTTTTCACCTTTGTGAAGCAGTGCCATTGCAGCCTAATACGCCCCTCGGTTGGTAATGCCCCGGTGTTACAGTGTCGGATACGTGGGGTGCAACGCGCACCGGTTTTGAACAGGTTTAGCCAGAATCTGGAGGGCAAGATGGATTTGCGCCAACTCCTTGAAGACCCGGAAACAGGGCCAGTCTTGGTGGCGCGCGCGCATGCCCTTGCCCTCCAAGAAGATCTGGTCGCTGGGGAGCTTGGGGCCGCGACGCTTACCTTTCGCCTCGGCGGCAGTAGCTACAGTCTGCCTGCCACCGCCGTGCGCGAGGTGCAAGCCCTCGGCACATATACCCCGCTTCCGGCGGTGCCGCCCTTTATTTGCGGCCTCGTCAACGTGCGGGGTCGCTTAATCACTGCCATTGATCTGCGCCCGCTGCTCGGCCTACCATCTGATCCGCCAGCCCCAGGGGCGATGCTGCTGATCATTTGTAATGATGAGAGCGAATTGGGTTTGGTGACCGACAATGTGGTTGCCGTGCATGGGCATACAACGACGCTCGCGCCGGCTCCCTCGGCTGCCTCCGGTCATGGTGTCGCTTGGATCCGTGGGGTAGATGCCGACCTCAGTTTGCACCTCGACCCGACCGCACTCTTCGCTGACCCGGCCCTCGTCGTGAATGCCGAAGCTGATAGTCAGTAGCCGATCTTGCAGGCCGTTGGTTGCCTGCGTTAGGGGGCGAACCAGGGACGCAAAACCCATCCTGGTGCCCCACCACATTGGCATATGCAAGAGAATACCGACATCCTCCTGATCGCCGACATCCTCCTCATTGAGGATAGCCAGAGTCAGGCGCTTAGCTTCAAATTGATGCTCGAACGTGCTGGTTACAGTGTTGAGGTTGCCGGTGATGGCATTGAGGGTTGGCGACAAGCCTGTGCTTCCAACCCACGCATGATCCTGCTTGACATTGACTTGCCCTCACTCGATGGCTACCAGATTCTTGGGCGGCTTAAACGGCATCGGCGCACGGCGTCCATTCCAGTCGTCATGCTCACTCACCGCGACAATGTCACCAGTGTGCAGCGTGCGATTGATTTGGGTGCCGATGATTATCTTTTCAAAGATGACGCGCCCTACGAACTTTGTGCCACGGTTGCCCAAGCCCTCGCGAACACGCCCCGCTAACCCTGGATCGCCCGTCGGTCGCAGGTGCCGGGAAGCGCACATCGGCAAGGGCTGGAGGGGCCAGAGCGGTAGCACGGTCGGGTAGCTTATTTTCGCGCAGCCAGGCGCGGTGGGCTTGCGTCGCGCCGAAAAGGTGGCGTGGTACTTGGTGCTTCTTTCTTAGCAGCGAGGTTTCTTATGCGGCTCTCCATTAGAATGAAATTACTGCTCTCCTTCGGGTTCCTGTTGCTCATGATGGCCGGACTTGGCATCACAGCCCTCATGCAAATGGCGGCGATGAATGAGAAGGCTGTCTTCATCGAAAAAAACACCATCCCGACGATGAATATGGCCTCCGATATGCGGCGCGTCGTTAACCGCTATCGTGGGTTGCAAGCCTCACTGCTGGTCTATACGGCCAACGATAACATCACCAAAACCCTCGCCGATCTAAACATGCAGGAAGACGAAATGATAGCCCTGTTGGATAAGTACCAACCGCTGATCTTCACTCCTGAAGAGCGCACCGCCTATACGAAGTTCGCCAAACTCTGGGAGAGTTTCCGGCAACGCACCGACGCCGAGTTGCTGCCAGCCAAGACGCGTGGGGAGGCCCAAGCGAGCGAGGCGATCTTCACGAACTTGAAGCCGGTCTTTGATGAACTGGTGACGTCAAGCGCTGAGCTCCGTACCACCGTCGAGGGCCAGGGTGCCGATGCACTGGGCGAAGTACGGAGTGCCTACAGTACGGCGAGCAGCCTTGTGATCGGCTTTACCGTTGTGCTGGTGCTGGTTGCCGGTGTCCTCGGCTTCATGCTTTCGTCAGCGATTTCGCGGAATATCGGCAAATTGGCAACCGCCACCGGCGATGTGGCGGGCGGAAACTTTGAGCGGCGCGTCGAGTTGAATACCCGCGATGAACTGGGCTTCTTGGCCGACCAGTTCAACCAGATGGTTGAACAACTCAAGATTGGACGAGCCGCGCAGAACGAGGCGCGTACCGCCGAGGAACGGCGCAACGAGCAGGAGCGGCAGGTCAGGGCGTTGCTGCAACAGGCGGTGAACGTGTATAGCGTCTTCATCAGCCGCGTGGCAGCGGGCGACCTGACCTCCCGCGTGGCTCCGCAGGGCGACGCTGACATGCAGCGCATCGGTGCTGACCTCAACACGATGGTCGAGTCGCTCCACAGCATCACGAGCCAGGTCATCCAGGCGAACGCGAACATTGCGGCGTCGGCGGCGGAGATTATGGCGGCGACAACCCAACAGGCAGCGTCGGCGGCGGAACAGTCGGCAGCCATTACCCAGACCACGACGACGATTGAAGAGGTCAAGGCGATTGCAATGCAGACCGCCCAACAGGCGGCGCAGGTGGCCCAGGATAGCCAGAACGCCTTGTCTATTGCGCGCCAGGGCACGCAGTCGGTTGAGGAGACGGTGGCGGGGATGGCGCAGATCCGCACCCGCGTCGAGACAATTGCTCAGACGATTCTGGGCTTGGCCGAGCAGACTCAGGCTATCGGCAGCATTATTACGACGGTCTCGGAGTTGGCCGACCAAAGCAATCTGTTGGCCCTGAATGCGGCGATTGAGGCGGCCC
>CAIRDL010000208.1 GCA_903877345.1 uncultured Oscillochloris sp.
ATTATCAAGGTAGCGTCAATCCGTTCCATATGCTGCTCATCTTCCTCGCCTCCCACGGCTCGCTGCTCACCAGCTACGTTCGCGCACGGGCCGAGTCCCTTGACTACAATGGGCGCACTGGCCTGCTTGAACGGCCCGGACGGGTGATTGTTCTGTTTCTGGGCATGCTCTCGGGTTGGCTTACACCGTGCCTGATCGTCTTGGCCGTCCTCAGCCACATCTCGGCGCTGCAACGGGTTTTTTTCGTCTGGCAGCAAAGCAAGCATGCCAAGTCGGATCAGCTCCTGCAGTTCTCCCTTCAGAAAAAGGATGAGTTGTAGTGGGCGGAGAAAAACCGGCTTCGGCGGTGCCACAAACCACCAAACAGGGCCACCGCATCTTGGCGCTGTTCCTCTTCCTGCGTCCGCAGATCGCCCTACAAGCCACCGTCTATGTCTTGCTAAGCGTCTACCTCAGTGGCACATTGTTGCCGTTGCTGCGGGCCGAAACGCTGATTGCGGGGCTAGTTGTTGCGCTGACCGTCGCGTTTGGGTTTGTGATCAATGATTATGTTGACTGCGCACTTGATCAGGCGACCAAGCCGAGCCGTCCGCTCCCCTCAGGTGCCGTCACCCTTGGTGCCGCCCGTGGGCTGGGCCTCCTCACCGCAACGCTGGTGCTGGTTGGCGCTAGTTTCGTAAGTGAACCCTTGCGACTAATTGCATGGCTGAATCTGGGCCTCACCGCAGCGTACTCACTATGGCTGAAGCGCACCGTGTTGTGGGGCAATCTCGCCATCGCGCTGCTAAACAGTTCGCTGATTCTCTTCGGAGCCTTGGCCGGGGCGGGGCTCAGTCCGTTGATTTGGAGCATCGCAGGCAGCACCTTTAGCTTCTCGCTGGCCCAGGAACTCTTGTATACCGTGGACGATTTGGTGGGCGATCAACAGGCCGGGCTGGTAACAACAGCAGTGTACTGCGGCGCTGAACGTACACTGTGGCTCTTCAGGCTGTTCCTCGGGGTTGCTGCTTGGCTGTCACTGCTGCCCTTGCTGCTTGGGGTTGGCTCACCGCTCTATCTCCTGCTCCTCGTGCCGTGTACGCTGCTGCCGATCTTCCTTTGGGTCATCCCGCTGACGTTTCGGCGCAGCGATACCGCGATCAGCGCGGCGTGCAAAGCGCTCAAGCGAGTGCGGATAAGCTCGCTCCTCCCGCTGCTGTTCCTGCGACCATTTTTCTAGGCTGAGGGTGATCTTTATAGCAATCCTACACAGGTTGTGGAAAGGAGTCGAGCCTTTAGGCGGTCCTATCCGGCTAAAGCCTCGACTCCACGCATCCACGCAACAACCCCGATAGGATTGCTATATGAGTTTGACAAGCACCCAAGTCGCCCATGTGGCCCGTCTCGCCCGATTGAGCCTAAATCAATGGTCAGGAGGTCGAGGTCCAACACCTTGCGCTTCGCAGCCTGCAAGGTGGCAGAGGTGAGCGGCGGGTTACGGGCAGGCATTCCGGGCCTCGGTGGCGGCGGCGTGCAGGCGTTGGGCCACCGTGGACGACGCTGGCACTGGCAGTGTCCCTGAGTCGCATCCCCTCGCTCGGTGGTGCGGGCCACAGCGCACCTATGGTACGGTAGAGGTGAGCACCAGAGGGTCACACTAGGGAATGACCCTGGCGACGGCGCGCACGCACCCGCAGCGTGACCGTGCCAAACCCGCCGTTCTGAACCGGCGCGAGCCACCTGACCTCACGACCGTGAGTGCCGAATTACGCCGCCATGAACGCTTTGACCTCGTGGGCGGCTTTGCGGCCTTAGGCAACCTGATCAGCGAGGTTCCCACCGCCGTCCATATCGCATACTATGCACGAAACGTCGGACGCACCGCCATCCTGCGTCGCTTGATTGAAGCAGGCGGCAAGATCGCGGCAGCGGGCTACGACGACAGCCAGAAGCTTACGATGACCTTAGACCATGCAGAGCGCACCCGGTTCGCCGTCAGCCAACGGCGCGGCGACCAAGACTGGCGGCATCTGGCAGCGGCACGCCCCTCGGCAACGTGGGGAACGCCGCACTGGTGACGGTCAGGTTGGGCAGGGTGAAATCGGCCTGCTCCGACACCTCAGCCGGACGCCCCATCAGCATAATCTTCACCGTCTTGACCTTGCCTCGCCCGGTGTGCAAGGCGGCGATCAGATCGGCCTGCGTGGCTCAGGAAGCCGACGGTGGCGGCGGCGGCGGGAGGAGGCCGAGCCACGCCATCGAGGCTCGGATCGCTGCCCGCGAGAAGAGGCGCTTGCGCTGCACTTTGGGCAGGCTTTTCTTCACTAGGCGGAAGAAGATCCCGCCGAGGGTGCAAGGTCGCAAACACTCAAAAATAATCAGGTCATCTGTGTCAGCGTCCATGCCATCAATAGAAAATCCGTGTTCAAGGAAGGGGAGCAGGAATCTTCCAGAACCACACATAGGTTCGAGTATTAAGCCTTTGGCTTTTTGAGCGTAACGAAGATAAAATTCAAGGGCTTCGGTGGGGGCATTTGGTTTGTCAATAGCATAAAATTCGGTGCAGATTTTCTTGTAACTATTCATAGATTTCTCCTTATGTTAGTTGTTTTGCAAGACAGCGCCACCGCAGCAAGGCGACCTGTGGCTCTATGCAGAGCAGTTGACACGCTGGGAAGCACAGGCACTCACCGATCTGGCGGCGCGGCTGAAGCCCCAGACGATTGATACGATTCTCGCCCGTTCGGATGTGGAACTGGGGCGTGATGCGCTGCTCGGCGCGGTGACACCACGCGGGCGGCGGAAGCAGCGGTGAGGCGGAGTTGGCGGCAGAGGCTTGGGTCGCCACGGCGCAGGGTGGCTGTCGCCAACGTACTCCTAGCCACCCTTTGCCCCAACGCAGCCCAACTAGCCCTGACTGTCGGCCACCCTTCCAGAAGGCCCATCCTGAGCGCCCACCCGGTTGGTCAAGCGGCCTACGTGCGCCAATTCCAGCGTCACGACATCGTCCGGTGCGACCCAGCGGTCAAGCTCGACGCCGCAGCAACCGGGGATGGTGCCAGTCGCCAACAGTTCACCCGGCACTAATTGTTCGCCCAAAGCGGCGTAGGCAACCATTGCGGCGAGGCCGTGGTGCATGCCCGTTGTGCTACCTGTTCCCCACAGTTCGCCATTCACCCAAACGTGGGCTGCTAGCTCGTCCACAAAGGGCAGCACCTCATCGGGGGTAACTACTTCGGCCCCCATACTGCTGGCAAAATGCTTGGCCTTGACCGGCCCAAACTGCGCCTCGGTCATCTCAGGAACCTGTACGTCACGAGCGCTCCAGTCATTCACCAAGACGAACCCCCCAATCGTAGCCAACGCTTCCTCGGGGCTTGGACTGGCGACCGCGTGGGCGATGATCACCCCCAGTTCCAGTTCGTAGTCGAGGGCTTGGGTGTAGCTCGGCCAGGGAATCGTGGCTCCGTCGGGGTAGAAGCTGAGGTGGTTGCCCATATAGTAGATAGGGCGTTTGTACCAGAGCGGCTTGGGCCGCAGTTGGGGCGGAAGTTCGCCAGTACGCGCCTCTTCCGCCGCAAGGCCAGCATAGATTTGTGGCGCAAAGCGGCGAAAAAGACCCCGGCTGGCCTCAACGACGTGACGTTCCCAGAGCATAAAATCGCGAAACGAGCGCGGCGCAAAAGGCAGCAGCGACTCATTGGTGACAAGCGCCGCCAACGCGGTGTGACGCGGCGCAACGGCGGTGAGCGCGGCGCTGAGGCGCGTCTGCACCAGCGCACCTCCGCTGAGACACGCGATGAGATCATCGCCGACGCCGACGAGTGCGGGGTCGGCGACGGCAAGCACTGGCGTCAGCGGCAGCCACTGTTCCGCATGCCACACGGCGGTGGAGGTGGTGCCATCAGTGAGGCGGACACGCTTGAGACGCATTTAGGAACCTCCTTCAATCTGGCAGAATGGCGACGGCGCGACAGGGGCCAGCACTGCCACCCTGCACTTTCAGCGGAAAGCAGGCCACCGTGAAGCCGGAGGGCGGCAGCGCGGCGAGATTCATCAGGCGCTCGATCTGGCAGTAGGGCAGATCAACTTGGTGCGCCGCCCAGAAGATGCCTGGTGTCTGCTGCGTCAGGGCTGCACGGGCTTGGCGGTCGAGCGGCGCATCCCACCCCCAGGCATCAATGCCCATCACGCGCACGCCTTGAGCGAAGAGCCAGCGCGTCGCCTCGGCGGTAACACCGGGGCCACGAAACATGTAGTCAGGCTGATCGTAATAGGCATCGCGCCCGGTGTGAACAAGCACAATGTCGCCCGGCTGAAGCGCGTGCCCCGTTGCCGTGAGGGCGTCTTGCGCCTCCGCGACCGTCAAGGCGTCGCCGTCGGCCTTATGGCGGATGTCAAGCACCACACCAGGGGCGAAGAACCAAGCGAGGGGGAGTTGGTCAATGGTTTGGGCGGGCTGGCCCTGGATGGTGGAATTGTAGTGCCAGGGCGCATCAACGTGCGTGCTATCGTGGGTGCCGAAACGGGTGAAGGTCTCGACCGCCCACCCCTCACCATCACGGAGCAGCGCGGGGGGCACCTTGAAGAGTGCCTGGATCGTCGCCGCGCCCGCAGCGTGGGGGGCGTGCTGGAGATCCACACGGATGAGGTCGGGCGTACTGGGCGGACTCGGAGCAATCGTCGTGGAAAGATCAATGAAGCGCATAGCCACCTCGTTGGGGTTGGGCTGCGGCGAGAGCCGCGCCGGATGCGTGGGCCAAACCGCCCTATCGTACCGCGATTCCCGGCGCGTTGCCAGCGGATCTCGCAGTCGGTTATGGCGGTTGCAAAGTCGGCGCGAGCTTTCGTTGCGGTGGACAGGACAGAGGACAACACCTTTCAGGGTATGATGGGGATACGAAACCCAACCATCAGACCGAAAGGTGTTGTGATGCAGGAGCGCAGTTTGCCCTTTAGGCTTGTGGAATCGGACAAGCCGTATCTGATTGATGGCGGCGCACGCGACGCCGCCGCCGCAACGCTGGGGGATCGGCGGAAGGCCCGTGGGCGTCGCTACCCGCTCGCCCTGATCGTGACCCTCGCCGTCTTGGCGAAATTGGCCGGATCCCGTCGGGTTGAGGCACTTGCCGATTGGGCCACGCTGCGGTGCCAGGAATGGCACCTCCTCCACGCGCGAACATTGGGGCATTGAGGTCGGCCTGCATCGTCGGCGCGACGGCAGCCTCGGCGAGGATGGGATGCGTACCCGCATCGGGCAAGCTCCCCATGTGCTCGCGACCCTCAATACTGTCGTCCTCAGCCTGTTGGGTCGCCAGGGGATCACGCATGTGGCGGAGGCCCTGCGATCCATCGCCTACCATTTGGATCGGTTCCTGCATCAGGTTCCCGCGAGCCGGAGGGCTGAAGCCATGGCCTAGCGGACGCGGACTTTGCAACCGCCATACGACCATCAAGATCGACTTGACGTTCAACACCGTATATGCAATAGTGATCGAGTAAACACGCCTGCAACATCTGGTGGGTCTATGCTAAACAGTGGTCGAGACACCACCGGTCAAAGGGCAGAAAGCCATCTTACCATCAATCTGTTTGAGTGTGACCAAAACCAGTGGGATGGCGTCAGGCTGCCATTTTCAGCACTTGAACTTCAAGCGTGATCCCAGGTGGGGTGTTGCCATACAAGCGCTCATGCTGCTGCGGGGACGACCGCCGGATTTGGCGGCAGGAGGAGATCTTTGATACAATCCCACGGACGGAGGTGTTGGTTGGGTAGGTTTGGTGTTTCATAGCCCAAGTGTACCCGAATCTTCCTCGTGATTGCCATCACAACCTCTTTTTAGATAACTTCTGAAGTTGGCGGGCATGATGATCTGGGGCACCGAGGGGGATAAGGCGGTCGCCGTCGTGCTGGCATGGCTCAGGAGCGACCGTTGGCAAGAGGCGATGCGGCTCTCCAGGATTTCCCGGAGCAAGCACTGGATACTGAGCATCGCCCTTTAGATAATCCGCATAAGGTTTAGGTTCGAAGGAAGAAGAGATTTTGTCAACGATGTTTAGCCAACCTTTCTGGGTAACAGGTATTCCCAGAACTATAGAGCCTTTTCCTTACGTTATAGACAGAGATGATACCCGAGTAACACGAACTGCTGATTTGATTGCAACAGGCGGATATGGTGAACTGCTTGGAGTGGCAGAGAAAATACATAAGTTATCTGAATTGGATGAGCGTATGCAGGAAAAAGGCAAGGCTGGTGATGATAGATACAACTGGGTAAGAGATTTACGCCAATTTGGATGTGTTCCTCATGCTGGGTTTGGCATGGGTGTTGAAAGATTTATCCGCTGGCTAATTCAAATACCGCATGTTAGGGATACAATCCCCTTTCCTAGAACTTTTAGACGAAGAATCTATCCTTGATTAATCGGGTCTCCTTCAGTTTGCGGTGGATGGGGATTACGTATCTATCTTCGCCGCATCTGGCATGAAATGCAAACTGGCACCACCCGGTTCGCCGCCAAGCTCGACCGCATACGTCCTGCCATCCGCCAATTTTTGACTGACCCAGGGGAGTCCAATGAATCGCCCTGCACCGGGAAGCTCAATCATGATTTAATGTTCTTTTCCCCTTCTTTTTTGGTTTGGGTAGAGGAAGTTCTGCTGCGGTAATTCTTATTAACGTACTCATCCACTCTTTGTCTTCACATGTCGCTCCAATGAGAAAACTTGATTTGGCACCTGGATACGGTGATGCTTCGACGACATCGCCAATAAATGTGCGGCCCCCATCGGTTCGCTTTACAAAGAGTTGGTTATCACATATCAAAGCGACTACCTTACCATCACTGTAAATCGCATACTCACCAAACATCTTCTTGTATGTGATGGTTCCTGCGTTCTCGATTTGATCGACAATGAATGTTACGAAGGTCTCGTCTGATGGCATTGTTGTCCTTACCTTTGTTCATGCCGCACCTTGGTGGTCATTCTGTCCGATGTGTGCCTCGACTGCGGCTTTGGTAACGGTCATAGACCGGCGTGGCTGGCGGCTCTGAGCAGCGTATGAAAACACACGC
>CAIRDL010000209.1 GCA_903877345.1 uncultured Oscillochloris sp.
GAATGTAGTCGGTCGGCCCTTCGATCATCCACAGATCGCCGGGCTTGCGTTCGGTCGTGGCCTCAACAAACGCCTCACGGGCTTGGAGCAGCAGCGCATCTTGTTCGCCCAGCACGTAGACTTTGCGGACGCCGCCCTCCAGCACTTCGCCAGGATGCAGAAAGAAAGAGGTGCGACCCTTTCGCACTTCACGCTTGCCCC
Source organism: uncultured Oscillochloris sp. (assembly GCA_903877345.1). Classification (GTDB taxonomy): domain Bacteria; phylum Chloroflexota; class Chloroflexia; order Chloroflexales; family Chloroflexaceae; genus CAIWXH01. The sequence continues at coordinate 202 of CAIRDL010000209.1, forward strand.
ACTGGGGCTTGCCATCTTCGCCCAGCGGGTTGGTAACGATGCACCACTCGCGGTCGCCCAGCGTGGTAATCGCCACCTCGCCCAGCACCTCCTCGTAGACATCGGGCAGGTGCGCCTCCGTCTCGTTCAGCGTGACCAGCCACTCGTCGCCAGCCTTGCGCTCGTGGCCGCGCACATCGGGGAACGTCCGGCTCGCCCGCAAATGCAGCGCCCGCCGCTCCGTAAGCACATAGGCACTGATGAGGTCAACCTCCTCCTCGTCAACTGCCGGGAGATAGGCACCCTCCTCACGCACCAGCCACTCTTCACCGGCCCGACGGCGAAAACCTTGGCGATCCTCACAGGCTTTGCGCGCCGTCAGGCGAAGCGCTTGGTTGGGCTTAATGACCGTAGCGCGGCTCACCGTAAGCACCTCAACTTCAACATGGGGAATGTAGGTGCCCGGCCCTTCAAAAAGCCATTCCTCGCCAGCGGTGCGCTGCAATGCGCCATCGGCGAAATCGCGCAGCGCCCGCAGACGCAAGGCGCTATTCGGCTCAACCACCTGGAGGCGGCTGACCGCGCCCAGCAAACTTTCGCCAGGGAAAAGTGGGAACGGTTCTTGCGCGAAACGAATCTCGGTGTCGCCATAGCGCAGCCGGGCCTGCCCGTGAGCATCGAACTGCGGCGCGGCATCCTCGCGCACAATGGGGTTAGCAACGATGCAATAATGGCGCGGCGGCACAATGATCATCGCCTCGGGGCCAAGGATCAGGCGCTCGTGGTCGCGCAGGGTAATCGTCTGCGGGCCGACTTCCAACCGCGTCACGCCGGTATTGTTGTCGAGCAGGTGCAAGTACTGTTGGGGCTTCAGACGGATGACATTGCTGACCGTAGCCCCGGGTTGTGTGCTAGTCATGAGCATAATCCTTTGCAAAATCCACACAAATGCACTATAATGCCCGTACTGGGGATGCGTGAAAGGTGCGCCTTCAGGCGAGCATCTGTGACGAAGCGCTTGCCCATCCCTCACCTGGCACACTGGGATGAAGCCAATATTTTGTGGTGATCATATGGGATCGCCTAGAAAGTAGCAAGGACTATGCAGCCTGAGTGGAGCGAAAATCCCGAAGTTGGCCCAATGATGCTGTTGTACGGCCTGACTGGCCTGCTTGCCCTCGTATTCCTGACCATCGCGTTTGCCTACTATTGGTAGACTCCTGGCAAGCCACGCCTTCGCGCCCCGGTTCGCCGACTGGGGCGATTTTTTATGTGCAATCCTCAGTGGTTCGTCAATGAAGTTTTTTTGCAAAAGCGTTGGCTTCGGCAGGCTCAGCCAACAGACGCTGGCTGCGACAAGCTCAGCCAACAGACGCTGGCTGCGACAGGCTCAGCCAACAGACGCTGGCTGCGACAAGCTCAGTCAACGGACGCTGGCTGAGCTTGTCGCAGCCAGCCTAAAATCTGCAATCTGTATCCTTGGCTTAGAAGGCGAATTATGTGTGGCATTGTCGGCTATATCGGCCCGCGTGAGGCGACGGAAATTGTCGTCGGCGGGCTTCAGCGCCTGGAATACCGGGGCTATGACTCGGCGGGCGTGGCGATCTACGACCCTGCGGCGGGCCTGCAACTCCGGCGCAGCATTGGCAAACTGGGCAACCTGCTCCAACGCATCGGGCGTGAACCCACCGTCGGCTGTTTGGGCCTCGGACACACCCGTTGGGCCACGCACGGCGGCGTCACCGAGGAGAATGCCCATCCGCACCGCGACGCCAGTGGCAGCATTGTCGTCATTCAAAATGGCATTGTCGAGAACTACCTCGAACTGAAGGCCAATATGCTCGCAGACGGCCACCATTTCGTGTCGCAAACCGACACCGAGGTGATTGCCCATCTGGTCGGCCATTATTACCAGCGGACGGGCAGCCTTGAGGCGGCGGTGCGTCAGGCGGTCGCCGAGCTACGCGGCGGCAACGCCCTGGTCGCGCTCTGTATTCACGAGCCTGACCGCTTGGTGGCGGCCCGTTTGGGCAACGCGGGCGGCGTCGTGATTGGCCTTGGCGCAGGCGAGACTTTCGTGGCCTCGGACGTACCCGCCATTCTCGACCACACCCGCAGTCTGCTTTTTTTAGAAGATCACGAACTGGCCGTCATCACCCGCGAAGGCGCCCAACTCAGTAAGCTGGATGGCACGCCCGTTAGTCGGCAGCCCGTCACGATGTCATGGGACCCGGTGGCGGCGGCGCGAGGCGACTTCAAACATTTCATGCAAAAGGAGATCCACGAACAACCCCGCGCTTTGACCGATGTTTTGCGTGGGCGGATTGATCAAGACGCAGGCAGCGTTCACTTGGAAGATCTGCGGCTCGACGATGCAGCGCTGCGCCAAGTTGGGCGCATCTATGCGACGGCGTGCGGCACCGCTTGGCACGCCGCTTTGGTGGCGAAGTTCATGATCGAGAGCTTGGCGCGGGTGCGGGTCGAGGTGGATTACGCCAGCGAGTTCCGCTACCGCGAGCCGGTGCTCGGCGCTGATGCGCTGCTTTTGGCTTTTACCCAAAGCGGCGAAACCGTAGACACCCTGGCAGCGATGGAGGAGGCGCGCAACCAAGGGGTGCCGAGCATCGCCATCGTCAACGCCATCGGCAGCCAAGCCGCCCGCGTTGCTGACGGCGGACCGCTCTACCTCCACGCTGGCCCGGAGATTGGCGTCGCCTCAACCAAGGCGTTCACCTCAATGCTGGTAGCCGCCTACCTCTTCGCCCTGCGGCTCGGGCAAGCGCGTGGCACCTTGACGGCGGCGCAAATTCGCATTGCACTCCAAGCGCTGGTTGAACTGCCGGGCAAGGCGGCGACGGTGATCGAGCGAGCGGTGCCGGTGTGTGAAGCCTTGGCCGAACGTTACCACCGGGTCAGCAATGCGCTCTTCTTGGGGCGGCAGGCGAATTACCCCATCGCCCTCGAAGGCGCGCTCAAGCTGAAGGAGATTAGCTACATCCACGCCGAAGGCTACCCGGCGGGCGAGATGAAGCACGGGCCAATCGCCTTGATTGATGAAGATCTGCCCGTGATCTGTATTGCCCCACGCGACCATATCTATGCGAAAATGCTTAGTAATATTGAGCAGGTGCGAGCCCGCCACGGCCAAGTGCTTGCCATCGGCACCGACGGCGACGACCAGTTAGCCGCCAAAGCCGACCGCGTGATCTTGGTGCCAGCGACCATCCCCTTACTCCAGCCCGTGCTGACCGTCATCCCGCTCCAGATCTTTGCCTACGCGATGGCCCTGCGCCGGGGCTGCGACGTGGATCAGCCGCGCAACCTCGCCAAAAGCGTCACCGTCGAGTAGCCCGCTCGCCATGTTGCTAGAAAGGTCACGATGGAGCAAATCACCGTGTTGCTGATTGACGACCACCGGGTTGTCCGCCAGGGTCTGCGCGATTTCCTTGAACTTCAGGGCGACATCGAGGTGATCGGCGAGGCACCCAACGGCGAGACGGGCGTACAGTTGGCCCGTGAACTGCTGCCCGACGTGGTGCTGATGGATCTCGTGATGCCGGGAATGGATGGCGTCGAGACCACGCGGCGGGTCAAAGCTGCCAGCCCCAGCACCAGGGTGATTGTGCTCACCAGCTTCGCCGACGACGACAAGGTTTTTCCGGCGATTAAGGCGGGGGCCATTTCTTACCTGCTCAAAGACATTTCGCCCGAAGAATTGGCCCACGCCATCCGCTCGGCCCAGCGTAACGAGGCGGTGCTGCACCCCGAAGTCGCCACCAAACTCATGCAGGAGTTCAGCGCCTCCCGGCCCGGCGAAGCGCCCGTTGACCAACTCACGCCCCGCGAGATGGACGTGCTGCGGCTCGTCGCCAAGGGCATGTCAAACCGGGAAATCGCGGAAAAGCTGTTTATCTCCGAGAAGACGACCAAAACCCATCTCAGCAACATCCTCTCTAAACTGCACCTCGCCGACCGCACCCAAGTCGCCATTTACGCCCTACGGAAGCGCTTGGTGCCGATGAACGACGAGCAGTAAGGGCGGGCTTTTTGGCCGTTGGGAACGCCTTACTTGTATTAGACAGGCTCTCACGCAAAGCCGCAAAGCTGGCTGGAAGAAACCACAAAGACACAGAGGCACGCAGATGCATGGCTACGCAGCCTTTGGGTCTTTTTGTCTTTGTGGTGATGAAAATAGCTAAGTTCTCGTTGTAGTTCTAAAATCTGCAATCTAAAATCTAAAATCTGACCGCCCCACAGCGCCGTCAGCGGCAAGCGTATTGATCAGGCTCGCGGCATACCCCGCGCCGAAGCCATTGTCAATGTTCACCACCGTCACCCCAGCGGCGCAACTGTTGAGCATGGCTAACAGTGCGGCCAAACCGCCGAAACTGGCCCCGTAGCCGACGCTCGTGGGTACGGCGATGACGGGCCGCCGCACCAATCCGCCGACCACACTTGGCAAAGCGCCCTCCATCCCGGCGACGACGACCAAGACATTTGCCCGTTGCACCGCTTCCAAATGGGCGATGAGCCGATGCAGTCCGGCGACGCCCACATCGGCGATGCGGGCGACGTGGTTGCCCATCACTTCAGCGGTGACGGCGGCTTCTTCAGCCACGGGCAAGTCGGCGGTACCCGCGCAGATGACCAGGATCTCGCCCGGACGACGAGGCGGCGGGGCGTGCTCAATCACAATGGTGCGCGCCAGTTCGTTGTAGCAGGCGGTGGGTACGGCGGCGCACACCAGTTCGTACAACGCGGGCGTGGCTCGCGTCGCCAGCACCGGGCCCGGCCCTTCCGCCAACCGTGCGATAATGGCGGTCGCTTGGGCTAACGTCTTGCCTTGACAGAAGACCACTTCAGGGAAACCGGCCCGCACGGCTCGGTGGCTGTCAAGCTGGGCAAAGCCCAAGTCGTCAGTAAAAGGCATGCGGCGTAGTGTCGCCAAAGCGGTCTCGACACCGGCCTCGCCGCGTTGCACCTGCTCCAACAACTCGCGTAGCGTGCGCTCGTCCATCGGCTAAAGCTCAATCACCTGACCGTCGCGTCCGACTTCGGCCTGGGCAGTGAAGCCTCCGGCGCGCACCTCGGCCAACGCATCGGCTTCCGGCATTGTCCAGCGTGGGCTGTAGTGGACGAGGATCAGGCGCTTGACCCCGGCGGTTGCGGCCACTGCCCCGCTTTGGCGCGGTGTGGTGTGACCGGCGAAAGGCGCGGGCGTCGTCGCCTCGTGGATGAGCACCTGCGCCCCAGCGGCGAGGGCCGCGACGGCGGGACAGGGTTCGGTATCCGCCGAATAGACGACCGCCTGGTCGTGGGCGGGCGCTTCAAAACGCAGCGCCAGACATGGACGACTATGCGCTGTCAGGGCCGTGCGGAGTTGCCAGCCTTCAGCCAAAGGCAGGATCGCCCCGGCATCGAGGGTGTGCCATGTGAGCGGGACGTGGAACTCGACGCGCATCGCCTCAATGGTGGCGCGCAGGATGGCGAGGGTTGGTTCCAGCCCATAGATCGGCAGCGGCGTGACGCGCCCGCCCAACCGGAGGCTGAAGATCAGGCTCGGCAGCCCGTTGATGTGGTCGCAATGGCTGTGGGTGACAACCACCCCGGCGAGGCTCTGGGGATCAATGGCGGCCTGGAGCAGACGCTGGTAGGTACTGCCCCCGGCGTCAACCAGCAACGGGCCACCCGGGCCATCCCAAACCAGATGCGTGTGGCCCCGGTCGTGATCAGGCAGGCCCGTTCCCGTGCCCAGAAGAATGATGCGTGGCATCGCGTGTTCTCCTCGTCGCTGCGCCCATCACAATGGTAGAGACGCAAAATATTGCGTCTCTACGCGCTGGCCTGGGGGCGGAAGCTAAATCTGGTCGAGGTAATCCTTGAGGAGCTTGCCCAATCTGGGGTGCCGGAGCTTGCGAAGCGCCTTGACCTCGATCTGCCGGACGCGCTCACGGGTAACGCCGAACGCCTTTCCGACCTCTTCAAGGGTGCGGGGCTGACCGTCGGAGAGGCCGTAGCGCAGTTCGAGTACCTTGCGTTCGCGTTCGGTGAGTTGATCAAGGGCGGTGGCGATCTGTTGGCGGAGCATCCCGCTGGCGGCGGCGTCGTCCGCGTCGAGGGCGTGGGGGTCGGGAATGAAGTCGGCCAGGGTACTATCGGCCTCTTCGCCAACAGGGGTAGCGAGCGAGACAGGATCTTGCGCGGTGCGCCGCAGTTCACGCAACTTCTCCTCGGTCATGCTGAGGAACTGGGCCAACTCACTGTCGGCAGGCTCGCGGCCCAAGCTCTGGGTAAGCTGACGGCGAGCCGCCTGGATGCGATTGAGCGTTTCGCCAAGATGCACGGGCAAACGCACAAGGCGGGACTGGTCGGCCAAGGCGCGGGAGAGCGCCTGTTTGATCCACCACGTCGCATACGTCGAGAACTTGAAGCCCTTTTCGTGGTCAAACTTCTCGATGGCGCGCAACAGGCCGAGACTACCCTCCTGGATCAGATCGAGCAGCGGCAGACCCCGGTCGCGGTAGCGCTTGGCGATGCTAACGACGAGGCGCAGGTTCGCGGCCGCCATTTGTTGGCGTGCCGCATTGCCTTCTTCAATCTGACGGCGCAACTGCGCCTCAGGTATCCGGTCAATGGCGGGAACGGTCTGCTTCAACTCCTGCTCAGCAAGTTGGCCGCGCTCAATCGTCTGGGCGAGGTGCTTCTCTTGGTCAGCGGTCAGCAGCGGGACTTGGCCGATCTCGCGCAGATAGAGGCGCACACTATCGCCGAGGAGCGCATCGGAGAGCCCTTCATCAAGATCAATCGCAGCGGTGCTGATTGGCTCCTCCTCAATCGCGGCCTCATCAATAGGTTCGCGCACGGGCACGCCGGCCTCAGCAAGGGCCGCATAGACTGCGTCAATGGCC
>CAIRDL010000210.1 GCA_903877345.1 uncultured Oscillochloris sp.
GGGGACTCGATCTAAGATCGCGGGGACTCGATCTAAGATCGCGGGGACTCGATCTAAGATCGCGGGGACTCGATCTAAGATCGCGGGGACTCGATCTGAGATCGCGGGGACTCGATCTCGGATCGAGCCGACTCTTTCTCAATGTGACGGGCGTGATTGGCACTGTGGCGGGCGGTATGGCAAGGTGTAGAGGCGCAAGATCTTGCGTCGCTACAAGCCCATTCAAAGCGCCCTCTGTCCTATGCTACAATGCGGGTCGCATCATCGGCGATCTGTGCTGCGATCTTACTATGTATCAGGCGCTCTCCATCACGGAAGTGACAACCTACCTCGGCGAATTGCTCGATGTTCACCCGCTCTTCAGCGACCTGTGGCTGGTAGGCGAGTTGTCCGAGTTCAAACGCCATGCCGCTTCGGGTCATTGCTATTTCAGCCTGAAGGACGAGCGCGCGTTGCTGCGGGGTGTGATGTGGAAGAGTGCCGCGATCCGCATGGCTGAGTTGCCCCGCTCAGGTGATCGGGTGTTAGCCCACGGGAAGCTCGGCTTCTACAACCCACGCGGCGACCTCCAGATCTATGTTGATGCGCTGTTGCCCGCCGGTGTCGGTCTGCTCTATGCCCGCTTCGCGGAATTGAAAGCACGCTTGGCAGCCGAGGGGCTTTTCAACGCTGAACGCAAACGCCCACTGCCCGCACTGCCCCGCCGGATCGCGCTCGTCACCGCACCCGACGGCGCTGCCCTCCAAGATCTGCTAAACATCCTGCGCCGCCGCTGTCCGCTCACCGAAGTGTTGTTGGTGCCGTGTCTCGTGCAGGGCGAACGGGCACCCGCCAGTATCGTCGCGGCGCTGTCTCAAGCCTACCAGGCTGGCGTTGACCTGATCATCCTCGCCCGTGGCGGTGGTGCGCCGGAAGATTTGTGGGCCTTTAACGATGAGACGGTCGCCCGCGCTGTCTTCGCAAGCCCCGTACCGCTAATTAGCGGCGTTGGGCACGCGACCGACACCACGATTGTGGATTATGTGGCCGATATGGGCGCGCCTACTCCTTCGGCGGCGGCTGAATTGGCGGTGCCGGAACTGGCGGAGTTGCGCGAGCTGGTTGCCGAGGCCCAAGCTCGGATGACGAACGCCCTAACGACGCTCGTCACTAGTCGCCGCGCCAAACTGACGCAGGCGCTGCACACGCTCGAGCGCCACGCCCCCTTGCGCCGCCTCGCACGTCAGCGCCAACAGCTTGACGATTTGGCCCGTCGGATGGAGCGCACCGTCGGCACTGCGGCGTCGTTGCGCCAACTACGCCTGCGTGGTCTCGCCGACCGCCTCGCGGCCCTCAGTCCCTTGGCGACCCTCGCTCGCGGCTATGCGATTGCCCGCCATGCCGATACGGGGTTGATTGTCACCGCACCCGAACACGCCCCGCCCGGCACGCCTCTGCAAATCACCGTGCGCGACGGTGAGCTTACGACCATCGTCCAGCCGCCTACCCAGGCTGCCCGACCAGAAAAGAAGGCCCGATGAGCGCACCGACACCAGTTGAAACCTACGAGGCGCTCTACGCCCGACTGCAAGGGGTGGTTGCTCGACTCGAACAGGGCGAATTGCCCCTCGCCGAAGCCCTGACGCTCTACGAACAAGGGGTTCGTCTCGTCACCAATTGCCAGCACCTCCTCGATCACGCCGAACTGCGCGTCCAGCAAATCCTGTCAGGCGAGCCTGGCCCTGGTCTGGAAGCGTAGCCGTTCTTCACGGAGCTAGGATGCGCCAAGCCGAACGCTACCACCGTTACCCCAAACCGCTCACCGCTTCGGTCGCATGGCTCTCTGCGCTTGTCGTCGCGGTGGCGATGATAAACTTGGGGGCCACGCTTCTGCACGGTCTGTGGGATGTGTTCGATCCCGATGAGACGGTGCGTAACCGTTTCTCCTTCCTCAGTTTGATCGTGGGCTGGGTTCAGAGCCTGGCCCGGCCCGATGTCACCACGGTCTCCGAGATGCTACCGATTCTCCTCGGCCCCCTCATCTGGGCGGCGGTGGCGCTCCTTGTAGCGCTCGTGCTGCGGAATGCCTTTCCCGCCGTGCGAACCAGCAGCGTCGGTTTGTTGGTCGAATTCGCTGGCGGGTGGCTCCCGCTCTGTTGGGAAGATTTGCGCGATCTCAAAGTGACCCAAGACGCGGCGGGCGAGCGCTTTGTGCTGATCGCCGAAACTGACCGTCACCGCTTGACGACTTGGCACCGCATCTATAGTTTCTGCTACGGCTTTCGTGGGCGGCGCGGCTTTTTCATTACCTCGAACATTAGCGAGTTTGAAGATTTACTGACAACGATGCTGGCTCAGAGTGAGCGCACCGCCCGGGCGATTGAGGGCGCTGTAGCCATCCGCCTGCGCGAAGATGCCCCGTCGCTGCTCTTCCGACTCCTGCTTAGCCCAAGTGCCTTGTTCAGTCGCACCGCCAGCGCTAGCAACGAACAGGCCGTCGCGCCCGTCAGTCAGCCGGTGGATGGCCCTGTGCGGGCGATCTATCCGGCCCGCATTTCCGTCATTCTTGCGGCGCTTACCGCCGTCCTCGTGCTGAGTTTCCTCGTCAACTACCTTGGGGCGTGGAGCCAATTCCTCGCCCTCACCTTCCCCGCTTTGCGCTCGCAGTGGCCCTTCTCGATGAGCCTGACTAACCCGGCCCCGGCCCCTTGGTGGCTGCTGACGGTGGCGCACCTGCGCTTGTTGGTCGCCGTACCGGGCATCCTTTGGCTGCGCGACTTGCTGCCGGGCCTCCAGTCCCGTGAGGACGGTCTGGCGGTGCGTGGATCGCTGCTGGGGCGCTGGCATCTGGTTCCCTGGCAACAGGTACGGGCCTTCAAGGCGACCGAAATTAGTGAAGTGAGTCAGGTGCTGTTGCTGCAGTCGCCTCGGCTGCCAAGCTTGCGGCGACTGAGCAGCATGCTCTACGATGGGAGCGCCATGCCGGGGGTGATCATCACCTCTGCGATGAGCAATTTCCCCGATCTGCTCAGCCACACGGTCAATCACATTGCACCCTTGGAGCAAGAAGGGCAGCCCCCGATCCTCCAGCAAGAAGCCCGCTCGTGGCTCGCCGCCCTAGCCTTCCAACGACAAACCGCTTTTGAGGCGCTGGTCAGCGAGGCGCGGGAAGATCTAGACACGAAAGACTTTGCAGTGCGGCGCTGGTTAGCCGACGCTGGCCCATTCGTCCTCATCGCGCTACTGCCGGCCCTACTGGTCTTAGCAAACGGCCTGCTCGGCCAGCATCCCCCGACGCTGGGTTTGCTGGGCGCTTTTCTCGGCTTCTGGATCTGCGGCCTCATCGAGTGGCCCCTTGTCAGTCTGCTCTCATTCTTGCTTGATAAGAACACCGGCGGCGGCGAAGAGGGCTACCGGGCGGTCGGCCTCTATCCGCACAGCCAACTGCCCCGGCTGCTGCCCCTGTTGCTGGCGCTGCTTTTCCAAGTGGTGGGACTGCCCATCTTGCCTTTGCTGGCGTGGGGGGCGGCGATTGCTTGGGCCTATTGGCTCACGGCGAATCTTGTCACCACACTTTACGAATGGCAGGGCAGCCAGACCATTTTGGGCGGCTTGTTCCCCGTGTTCTGGCAATTGCTCTTGCTCATCGGCTTCCTCGTGGTGACGCGCTAGGTTGGCCGACATGCTTGCGTACCTCGCCCACATTGACGCTTGGCTGGCCCGTGGCGAACACGTCGCGGTGGCGACGGTCGTGCGTACATTGGGCGCAGCCCCGCGACCTGTCGGAGCCAAAATGGTCGTCGCCTCGGGCGGGGGCATGGCTGGCTCCGTCAGCGGTGGTTGTGTTGAGGCGGCGGTCTTCACAGCTTGTCAGGAAGCGCTTGCCAATGGGCAGGCACGGCTGCTCAGCTTCGGGGTTGCTGACGAAACAGCTTGGGCGGTCGGTCTCGCCTGTGGCGGTCACATCGAAATCTTGGTCGAGCCTGCGCTGACTCCGCACATTCGCGCAGCGCTTGGCACTGGGAAGCCGGTGGCGACCGCAACGCGCATCGCTGGCCCAGGGCTGTTGGGCGACAAACTGCTCCTGTGGCCCGACGGGCGCACTGAAGGGACGCTTGGCGACACGCACCTCGCGGCACGAGTGCGCGCCGATGCGCTGCCGCACTTAGCGCGAGGCACGAGTCAGGTGCTCACGTATGCCGACGTGGGCGCGGCCTTCTTGGTCGAAAGCTTTGTCCCGCCGCCGGAACTGTTTCTGGTAGGCGGGGTGCATATCGCGGTGATTCTGGCGGCGCTGGCGAAAAGCGTGGGCTGGCGCACCGTGGTGGTGGACGCCCGCGCCACGTTTGCCAGCGCCGAACGCTTTGCTCATGCTGATGAAGTGGTGGTGGCTTGGCCTGATGAAGCCCTAGCGGGACGCCTGAACGCCCGGAGCGGGGTCGCTGTCTTAACGCACGACCCCAAAGTGGACGACCCGGCCCTGCGGGTGGCGCTCCGCTCACCGGCGCACTACATTGGCGCGCTAGGCAGCCCGCAAACGCACGCCAAGCGGCTTACGCGCTTGGCTGCCGAAGGCTTTGACGTGGCGACACTGGCCCGCATCAACGGCCCGATTGGGCTGCCCATTGGCGCAAACACCGCCGAAGCGATTGCGGTGAGCATCTTGGCGCAGCTTGTGCATCAGGGGTGACGGCAAACCCGTTGGAAGCAGGGGCTTGCCCCTACTGTGAGGAGGCGTGATGGATTCGCAACTTGCCGAATGGCTGTACGACGGGGCGCTGGCCCTGAAGCAAGGGCAGAAAGCGCGGGCGCTTGAACTGCTGATGCAAGTGGTGGAGGCGGATGAAGGGCTTGAAGAGGCTTGGCTCTGGCTCAGTGGGGCGGTGGATGATCCCGAAGACCAGCGCACGGCCCTGGAAAATGTCCTGGCCCTGAACCCCCAGAACCCCTATGCGCTCTACGGGATAGAACTCCTGGGCGCGCCACCGGCTGGCAACTGACGCCGACGCCGGAGCCGCCCGCGTCGGCGTTCTGCTGCGCTTGACCTGAAACCTGAAACCCGGCCCCTGAAACCTTAGGCATGGTTCAGAAGCGGGCCTTTCAACGCGACCGTTGCAACCTGCAACCACACCCCATGCTCCTTGCGGCTTTGCGGCTTTGCGGCTTTGCGTCAGATCGCTAAACGGTAAAGCTCGTTTGAACCATGCCTTAGACGGGATTGCCGGAGCTTGAACCCGCAGTATGCCAACCCACCAGTTCGATCAGCCGGTCAAGCGTAAACGGCTTCTTGAGAACGGCCGTCGCGCCATCCGCGAGGAAGCGTTCGGGATTGGTACTGGCGGTGGTGACAATGACTGGCAGGTGATGAAACCCGCTGGCCCGCAACTCGCGCAGCACCAGATCGCCGCTCATCACTGGCAGACCAATGTCGAGCAGCACCAATTTGGGAACGTCGCGCTTGATGTTCAGGAGTGCGCTCATACCATCGTGACAAACCCTAACTTCGTAGCCTTCCTCGCCCAGGATGTCCGCGACCATGTCGGTGATGGAGTGTTCGTCATCAACCACGAGGATCATTGCCACACCCTGTTCTTTCCTGTTTTTCGGTAAAACCGTTGGCGTCACGGTTGCCAACGATACGCGGACAGTGATCCTGGCAAGATCTGTGCCAACAACGCCACTTCTTTTGCCCATAGATAAGGGTTCAGGTGCCGGGGGTCAGGGTTCAGGTCGAGCACATCAGGAAGACTTGCGTAGCCCAAGACTATTAAAGTACCTACGAACCTCGTCATAGCAAGCCTATGCCCCAGATCATTGCCCACCGGGGCGCGTCCGCCTACGCACCAGAGAATACGCTCGCCGCTTTCGCCCTGGCCCACCGCCAAGGCGCAGCGATGCTCGAGCTTGATGTGCAGTCCACCGCCGATGGGCAGCTCGCCGTTTTCCACGATGCGACCACCGAGCGCTGGGACGGACGCCCCCGCCCGGTTCACGCATGCACGATGGCCGAATTGGCCCGCCTCGACATTCGCGGCGAACGGGTGCCGACGCTGGCGGACGTGTTGGCGTTCGCCCGCGAAGTCGGGATCGGACTCAATCTTGAGTTGAAGGTGACAGGCATTGCTGCCGCGTGCGCCGCGCTCATCCGGCACTTCGGTCTAGAGGCGCAAGTGCTCGTTTCGTCATTTCTCCCGGCGGCGCTCAACGAAATGCGGCGCTGCGCCCCCGCGCTGCCCCGCGCCTACTTAATGGGCCTCGACACGCGCCGCCCCGACGTGCGCGCCCGCGAGTTGTGGCCCTTCTTCGCGCTCCAGGCGGTGGGGGCGACCGCGTGGCACCCTTACCACGGGCTGCCGTTGCTCGACCGCGTGCTGCCTTTGGTGCGCCAGGCTGGGTATCAGGTGAATGTGTGGACGGTGGACGATCCGCAGCGGATGCGGGCGCTGCTTGCCTTGGGGGTGAATGGCCTCATCACCAATCGGCCCGATGTGGGGCGGGCGGTGTTGGAGCGCATGTTGGTGCCGTGAGGCGTGATCTGTGATCCGTGATCTGTGAGGCGTGATCTGTGATCCGTGATCTGTGATCCGTGATCTGTGATCCGTGATCTGTGATCCGTGATCTGTGATCCGTGATCTGTGATCCGTGATCTGTGATCCGTGATCGGCCTGGTCACGAATCACGAATCACGTATCACGAATCACGAATCACGGATCACGGATCACGCCTCACACGACCGCAATCTCGTAGATCTGCCGCACCTCGTGGTCAACGCCCGTCAATTCCAGCGTGAGGGCATAGCGACCGGGGAGCGTCGGGGTCAGGCGCAGGCGGTCAACCACAATGGGCAAACAGTCGGCGGGCAAGTCAACCCGATGGCGCACTTCCGCCAACAGCGTGCCGTTCGGGTCGTGCAGACGCGCCGCAAGATGGGCGTCGAGGATGGCCCGACGGGCGTCGTTCACCACCGCAAGGGGCAGTGTGATCGCCTCGCCCACGGCATAGGTGCGCGGCGCGTAGAGACAGTAAGCGTACTGGGGGCTGTAGGCGAGGCGCATGGCGTAGTACGAACGTTTGGGCACCCGCCAGTAGTCCACCACACTCCACAGCACCGCCGGAAAAGGGTCGAGAAAGAGAAAGGCCACGATGCCGCCGGTGGGTTGGTATTTACGACTGCGCAGCCGGTCAATGTAGTAGCGATTAATAAAGATCTGGTAGTCCTGCGAAAGTTCGATCACCTCCGCCAAGGATTCCGCCTCGCGCCAGGGCAACCAATTCGCCATAATCGCGCCCTGGAGTCCGTGGCGCGCTTCGAGGTGGCGCACCACCTCGTCGGTCAGCGGTTCGCTGATGAAGCGGCGGCTACTCGCCAAATTGGGGAAACTCTGCGCTCCAAACTCGGTCACAAAGCTCATATTGCCAGGGAAGCGCCGCTGCATCACTTCGGCGTCCGCAAGCGTGCCGTGGTTGCTGTACCAACCGAAGTAGGCGTGGCCGTCGGTGCCTTCACGCACATAGGGCAGGTGAAATTCGCCGGAGGAGCGCACGACGGGCCGCGTTGGGTCGGCAGCTTCGGCAATTGCCTTGAGCTGCGTGTCCAACACATCGCGGTTCCAGCTAAAACCGAGGGCGGTGATTTGGGTGTGTAAACGGGCCAAAACGCGCTCGTCGGCGGTGTCCTCGATGAAAAAAGCCTCGTTGTGCATACACCAGACGGCGATTGACGGGTGACTGCCCAAGAGCCGCACCATCAGCCGGGCCTGACGCCGGGCTTCGGGCAGCACCTGCGGGGCATAAACCCATTGGAGCGGGAA
>CAIRDL010000211.1 GCA_903877345.1 uncultured Oscillochloris sp.
CCCGGCGGAACTTCAAGTCAACCATTTCGGCTACTCGTTCAAATGGCCGCCGCTCTACCCGGCGCTGCTGAGCCCCTTCACTTGGTTTGATGGCCTCACAGTGTTACTCGGCCACCGCATCGTCAACACGGTGCTGCTCGGTCTGACCGCCGTGCTGTTGGTGCGTCAAGCCCCGAACTGGCCGCTCACCGTCGCCATCCTGATGCTCTTTAACTTTCGCCCTGCTACCGACACCCTGGCGTTTGGGCAAGTTGATCTGGAACTGCTGTTCGGGGCGACCTTGGCGCTGCTTGCCATCTTGCGTGGACGCAACGGTCTTGCGGGGGCCATCGTTGCCTTCTTCGCCCTACTCAAACTCTACCCGGCCCTGCTCTTTGGCTTTTTCCTCGTCCAACGGCGTTGGCGGAGCTTCGGCGGGGCAATTTTGGCGGGTCTTGTTTGCACTGCGATCATCGTCGCGGTCTTCGGTTGGGCGACGCCTTGGATCTTCCTCACGCAAGTCATCCCGATCATCGGCGGAAGCAAGGGCAGTACGCCTTGGATCGAAAACCAGACCTTCAGCGGCTTCTTCAGTCGCTTCGTTGCCCCGGAGATTGTCTCGGTCCCTTTCAGTACGCCGCTGCTTATGCTGGCGACCTACGCTTTTTTTGGCATAACGCTGTTGGTGGCGCTTGGCCTCGCTGCCCGACGCGAGCAAACGCCGCTGCCGCACGGTTCAAGTTGGCAGAATGCCACGCCACTCCAGTTCAGCCTGTTCCTCCTGCTGACGGTGCTTGCCGTGCCCGCCGCCTGGATGCACTACCAGACCGTCACCATCTTGCTCTTTGCGGCGATTGTGCTTCACGGCACCACCCCGTTGCCGTTGAGCCGCGTGATTGCCCTTGCTGCTGCTTACGCGCTTATCGCCTATGGCAACCCGTGGAGTTTCACCGACAGCACGATGACGGGTGGCCTCGGAGTGTTGGGGTATTCCTACAAATTTTACGGACTACTGCTGCTGTTCGGCGTCAGTGTGGCTGAGCTTTGGCGCGATGTGGCCCCGGTGAGGCTTTACAACCGCAGAAAAAAACGTACAGCCATGCCCCCGCCGATGGGGTTATAAACTGGAGGCAATGAGCATGTCCACCTACGCCGATGTTGTGTTTGCGCCGATTGACCGCGACTTAGCCCTTGAACGCATCGCCGGGGGCAACGAGACGGAGGTGTACCGCAGCGACGATGGGCGCTACGTCGCCAAACTCAAAAGCGAATTAGGCGGTAGTCAGGCCGAGGCTTTGGCCCAAGCGTCTGCGATGCGTGCTGCTGCCGAGACGTTCGCCGCCTGTCTTGGTTCCACGTATGCGATCCCAAGCTACTACGTGTTGGCTCGCGAAAACAGTGGGCGCGTGCAAATCCTCGTCTTGCAGCCCTTCTTGCAGGCGGCCCGTCCTCTGAGCGCTCTCGACTATCGCACTTTGCCACTGCATGCGCGGCGATCTTTGGGAGCACATCTGCAAACGATTATACGGCGGGCCGAAGCTATGTACCGGGCGACAGGCAGCATGCCCGATCTCTATGGGCGCACCAGTACAAGCAAAACCGAGCGGCAACGCGACCGTGCGCTCTATAAATTGCCACGCCGTCTGTGGAGTTTTCTGGTGGAACGGACGCTGCTGCGTTCGCACAACTTGATGCAGACCAATGACCCAATGCGCCCCATCGTCTTGGTAGACTACGACTTCGTGCGCCGGGGGTGGCTCTACCGCCAAATCTATTTCCTCGTGCGCCGCCTGCTCTTCTACCGCGACCGCATCGCCATCCGGGTTGTGCTCGGCCGTTAGCCGTTAGCCATCAGCCGTTAGGGAAGGGGATCTTCTTAATTGTCCCGTCGTGACGTGTGGTTCGTGATCCGTGATCGCTCAAGGTGTGGCCTGGTCACGGTTCACGCACACGGATCACAGGGCGACCGGGACGGTTTAGATTTTCTGCTTCCCTTAGCCGTCAGAACCCACCAAGGATTTCCGGGAAGTTGTCCTAGCCGTCTCGGTTGTAGCTACAGCGACATAACGAGCATCCCATACGCTTTGGGCGCACGCCTTTAGGGAAGCGGAAAAATTAAAGCGTCTCGTCACCGCTTGACCCGTGTTGCGTGATCCGTGACGAGGCCGTGCTGTGACCGATCACGGATCACGCAACACGGGTTACGACGGAACAATTGAAAAGATCCGCTTCCCTTAGTCTAGGCGTACAAAACCCGTATGCCATTTTGCGCTATGCAAAAAATAGAGACTCGTGCGATTTGTGTGTTATACTATGCACCAAACCCGGTCTTCAAACGGATTTTTCCGCCCTATCAATAAAATCATCGTTGCTGTCTGAAGCTCATATAGATCAGGAGGGAACCGATGGACGTTAACGACGCCTTGGATCGTGAGGTCATCGTTGAACGCGCCGAAGCGTTACGCAGTTGGCTGGCTGGCCTTTCACTCTCTAGTCGTATCCTTGGGCCCATTGAGCGTGAATTAGCGGGCATTCTTGCCAATGATCCGGGGGGCTACATTAACGGGCAGCGTCCCTTGGCGGGTATGACCATTGAGCATTTTGTCGCCGAACTGCACAGCCGGAATGCCGGCGTGGTTGGTGAGGTCAAGCGCGTTGGCAATACGATAATTACCGAATTGCGGGCGGCCATCCCGGCGGATACTGAGATAAGCCAGGAGGAACCTGTTGCGGTACCTGCGCCGGAAGAGGTTGCGGCACCTGCGCCCGTCGTGCTCCAACCCGATGATGCCGTCGCTCAGACCGAAGAGCCAGAGGCTCCCCGTCGCCGTGGTCGGCCCAAAGGCTCAACCAAGGCCGCACGCCAAGCTGCGGCACTCGCACAAGCGGCTTCGGCCCCTTCAGCCGGGCCACCAGTCAGCGCAGCAGTCAGTGTCGAAGAACCACCACCACCACCACCGTCTGCGGAAGTCGCCCCCGAACCTGCACGGCGGCGCGGGCGACCCCCACGGGTCAAGTCACCTGAGGCGGAGGCAGCCGCAGTGCCAGCCCAACCTGCACGGCGCGGACGCCCCGCACGAACAACCTCGGCACGGGCCAGTGGGTCAACGCCGAACCGGGTCGCTCCGACCGTTCCCCCTCAACCTGTCGCCCCAGCGCCAAGTGCGCGACCCAGTGATTCCGCCCTCGAACAACTTATTCGGCTCTGGCCTTCGCTGCATCCCCATGCCCGACGGGCCGTGGTGCTCTACGCCAGCGATCTGTTGATTGAAGTTGGTTGATTGGGCCGACGCTAAGCTAAGGGTGCGGATTTTAGCTTGCAGCCGACTCCGCCCTCACCCCCAGCCCCTCTCCCTGCGGGAGAGGGGAGCCGACCCGGCGCATCCTGATGCGATTCCCCCCTCGCCCGCACGGAGAGATTCTCTCATCCGTGTCAAGAGGCCGGAGCCACTTTTGCCGGATCAAAGGTCGTCTGATGCTGAAACACTGCCCAGGCCCAACCCAGGATCTTCCGTGCGGACGCCACGAGGGCGAGTACCTTTGGCTTGCCGCGTCCAACCAAGCGCTGGTAAAAGTCCCGCAAGGGGTTTTTCCCACGTACGCCGCCCAAGGCACCCAGAAACAGCAGCCGACGCACCTGCGCCATGCCCATGCGCGAGATGCTGCGTGGCCCACGCACACTGGTGCCGCTTTCATGCAGGGTCGGATCCAACCCCAGAAAGGCGGTCAAGCCTTTGGCCGTGCCCACACCCCCCGTCAGGGTGTGCCAGCGGTACAGGACGACGACCAACCACAGGCTATTGCGTTTGCCAATGCCCGGCACGGTCTGGACCCGGCGCACGGCCTCCGCCAAGGCCGCATGCTGGCGCTGGTGCGCCGCGATGGCCGCCTCGACCTCCGCCAAGGCCTCCTCCAGGGCTCCAAGCACCTTCTGCAGGCTCGGCGGCACCGCCTGGGCGACGCCCGGACGCCCCGTGAGCTGCTGCTGCCGATTGCGCTCCTGGCGGATCATCTGCTCCAGGTCATCCCGGCGGCGCAGCAGACTCTCCAGTTCGCTCACCTCGGCGGGCAGGGCCGTCCATGCGGGGGGTTCCCGCTCCGCCCCATAGCGCGCCAGGATGATCGCGTCTTGGCGATCCGTCTTGACCCGCCGCCCCAACCCCTTGGCCCAATCACGCACGTGACGCGGGTTAGGCCGACAGACCATCCAGCCCTGCGCCGCCGCCCAGGTAGCCAAGGCCAGTTCGTAGCCCCCGGTGGGTTCCAGCACCAGGCGCACCGGCGGACCCGCCGGCAGCGCGGCGACCAAGGCACCAAATCCGTCCGGCGTATTGGGGAAGCTGCCCAGCACGCGGCCCTGCCCGTCCTGCCAGATCGCGGCCACCAGCGTCGTTTTGCCCACATCCACACCCAGGAAACACGTCATGGCGCTGTCCTCCATGATTCATCGGTGTCACATGCGCGTCAGCGTTCTGGAAACGCCATGCCAGCCGTTCCCCCACCACCTGGTATCCGGGCTCGTAGCCCTGCATTCTCTCCGTGGGGCCGGCAGTTTGGACCTCGCTCACCTCAGGCTTGTGGCCTCCGGGGGCACCTACGGTCTCTAGTTCGGCCTGCGTTGCCATGCGACTGACGTACTACCACGGTATTGTAAGGCGTGTGGGCGGAGGATCTATCTCTCCGTCGGGGTTGTACCCCCAGGGGGCTACCGATCTCCCCGCCCACCCTCATGATACCAGGGGGGTGAGGGCCAAGCAAGACGGTAAAGTAAAGCTGCCCTAACGCTGCCGCCGCACCCAGCGCCACAAACTACGCACCTGCCGATCAAAACTGAGCAAAACCAGGCCCAGGCCCACGATTGGCAGGGCCGGCCAGAGAATGGTGAGCAACGGGCTATCGTAGCGAAAACCTGGCAGATTGGCGACCAGCCAGAGGCAAAGGCCGCCAGTTAGCCCGCGCCACCCCGCCCTGATGCCCACCAGCAAACTCAGGGTGAGCAGGGCCAGCGGCCATCCCGCCGGATGTTCGGGGACGCGCCCAAACAGGAGCGGGAGACCAAGCAGGGCCACGCCCGCCGCGACAAGGAGGATGGCGAACCAGCGTCGCCAGCCCGTCGGTGGTGCAAAGCGCGGGACACCGTCCTTCGGCACGACCGGCGCGACCGGCACGAGCGCCGCGAGATCGGTGGGGAAAGGATACAGGCCGTCATTCGCCAAAACTGCGAGGCTTAACCCTTCGGCGGCGGCGCGTTGCGCGAGGTCGGCCAAGGCGGGCGTGGCGCTCAGTTCCGGCGGCAGAGCGGCGAGATCACACGGCGCAGTCGGGAGGCGGGCGGACAAAGCGGCGGGTACCGTAACGCAAGTGACGGTCAGTTCGGCGCAAATCAGAGCAAAGACCCGCCGCCCGCGCTGCTCATCCACCAACAGCGCATCGCGCAACGTCACCGGGCCAAGCGCCCGTTGCACCCACGCCGTCAGCAGCGCTTCGAGTTCGGCGGTGGCGCTTGGCTCAAGGCGGCTGCCGAAGCGCCCCGCCTGTAGCTCGTCGCGCAGGCGTTGCGGCGTCCCAGTGCGGAGCAGTTCATAGGCGGCGTGCCGGTCGTACACGGCGATGGCACGCTCATCAGGGGCGACGATTGGCTGACTCATTACTCAGACGCTAGCCCGCCAAGCCGCCAGAAGCGCGGGCAGATCGGCGTAGATCGCGGTGGGCCTGATCGGGCCTGCTTCAGCTTCGGCGCGCTGGCTAACCCCGGTAAGCACGAGAACGGAGGGCATCCCGGCGGCGTTGGCTCCCGCGATGTCGGTATCAAGGCGGTCGCCGATGAC
>CAIRDL010000212.1 GCA_903877345.1 uncultured Oscillochloris sp.
CTATCGGCTATCGGCTATCGGCTATCGGCTATCGGCTATCGGCTATCGGCTATCGGCTATCGGCTATCGGCTATCGGCTATCGGCTATCGGCTATCGGCTATCGGCTATCCCACGCTAGGCAAGCCCGCCAAGGCCAGCGCAACTTCCTCGTCTGAGTACTCGAAATCCTTGAGCTTCCCGGCCTGATAATCGGTGTAGGCCGTCATATCAAAATGCCCGTGGCCGCTGAGATTGAAGAGAATCGTCTTGCTGACGCCCTCTTCCTTACAACGCTGGGCCTCGCGAAGCGCACAAGCGACGGCGTGATTGGCCTCGGGGGCGGGAATGATGCCCTCAGCACGAGCGAAACGCAGCCCGGCGGCGAAGGTTTCGAGTTGCTGAATGGCGACGGGCTCGACGTACCCCAGATTGACGAGATGACTGACCATCGGGGCCATGCCGTGGTAGCGCAAGCCGCCCGCGTGGATCCCCGAAGGCACGAAACTACTGCCGAGGGTGTACATCTTGGTCAGCGGGGTCAGATGGGCGGTGTCGCCAAAATCATAGGCGAACTTACCCTTGGTCATGGTGGGGCAAGCGGCGGGTTCGACGGCAAGCACACGCACCTTCCGTTCGCCGCGCAACTGCGCGCCGAGGAAGGGAAAGGCGATCCCGGCGAAGTTGGAGCCACCGCCGGCGCAGCCAATCACCACATCAGGGTAATCGCCCGCCATTGCAAGCTGCGCGATAGCCTCTTGGCCGATCACCGTCTGGTGCAACAAGACATGGTTCAGCACGCTACCGAGGGCGTACTTAGAGTCCTCGCGTTGCACCGCCACCTCAACCGCCTCGCTAATCGCGATGCCGAGACTGCCGGTGCTATCGGGGTGTTCGGCCAGAATCGCCCGCCCGGAGGCAGTTTCTTCGCTGGGGCTGGCAACGACGCGGGCACCGTAGGTTTCCATCAAAGCGCGGCGATACGGCTTCTGGTGGTAGCTCACCTTCACCATATAGACCAGCACCTCAAGGCCGAAGAGCGCCCCGGCGAAGGCGAGCGAAGAACCCCACTGCCCGGCGCCCGTCTCGGTGACGAGGCGCTTCACGCCCGCTTGCTTGTTATAGTAAGCCTGCGCGACGGCGGTATTGGGCTTGTGGCTACCGGCGGGGCTGACGCCTTCGTACTTGTAGTAAATCTTCGCCGGAGTGTCGAGCGCCTGCTCCAACCGACGCGCCCGGTAGAGCGGCGTGGGCCGCCACTGCCGATAGATTGACTGCACCTCATCAGGGATCTCAATCAGCCGTTCGGTGCTAACCTCTTGAAGAATGAGGGCCATCGGGAAAAGCGGGGCCAAATCGGCGGGGCCGACGGGCTGCATGGTGCCAGGGTGAAGCACGGCAGGGGCGGGGATGGGCAAATCGGCGGCAATGTTGTACCACGCCGTCGGCATCGCGGACTCATCGAGTTGGTACTTGATCGTGTCCATCGCTGGTGGGCCTCCTCTTACGCTGCGACAAACAAACAAAAAACCCCTCGACCCCACGAAGGGGTGCGAGAGGCGAAGCATCGCGGTGCCACTCTCGTTCGTGACCATCACGGCCACGCACTCGGCGGGTACTGTCGGCGCAACCAATGGCTGAGCGCGCTCCATACCCGGTGCCAGATAACGGTGGCAGAACCGGCGGCTCCTACTGCGCTTTTAGATTTTGGATTTTAGATTTTGGGATTTACCGTTGCAATCCACAATCAAAAACCGGCAATCAAAAAGCGGTTCGCTCCGCAACTCCTGGGTCCATTCGACGCCACCGTGCGCTCCGGCCTCGCACCATATTACCGGATCGCTGAGCCGCCGTGTGACGTGTACTCTTCCCGCTCGTCGTCGTTTGCTCTGAAATTGGCGCGAGTATAGCAGCCTGTTGGCAAGGTGTCAACTGAGGGATGGTTTGCGGGTGCCACGTAAAGTCTTGCAGCTAGGCAGCGTCAGCGCGTTCACTGGGATGGACAGCGGTGCGCGCACTGCCACACCCTCCGACCGTTTGGGTGCGGAACGTTGGGCGCGCATGCCGTGCCGTCGCAGCACCACCTCCCTGCGTTGCTCGTGTTCAATCACCGTCCAGGTCTCGTCCCAACGGTCATTA
>CAIRDL010000213.1 GCA_903877345.1 uncultured Oscillochloris sp.
CCCAACCGCAGCGAGGACGAAGAGTACATCGTGCGGCTCGTGGGGCGCATCGTCACGGTGAGTATTGAGACGGTGCAATTGGTAGAAGCCTTGGCGGCGTGGGATGTGGGTGTGGCGGGCGCGTAGGGGACGTGGTGGGCGGGTAGGGGACGTGGTGGACGTGTAGGGGACGTGGCGTGGGCGCATAGGGGACGTGGTGGACGTGTAGGGGCGAAGCAGTGCCGCCAACAGGTCGTGCGCTACCGTGCACAGCCTCAGGCACTGCTTCGCCCTTACGTGCGCCACGCGGTACTCCATTAGGAGGCGCGAATCACGAATTAGAAGTCCTAGGAAGGAAGTAGCGCCCGCGAGTCACGAATTAGAAGTCCTAGGAAGGAAGTAGAAGTCCTAGGAAGGAAGTAGCGCCCGCGAATCACGAATTAGAAGTCCTAGTACTAGATTTTGGTGCGAAATGTATCAGGACGCCATGAAACGACCCTGCGCCAGAACCCGTTCCGTACCGATCAGTGGTGACCAGGGCATCGAACTCTGGGAAGCCCCGCACGTGCCGTTTGGGCAGGCGATGTGGTGTCGGCATGTGTCCCGTTCCCCCCTTGTGCCCCGGTCGCTACGCGGTGGCCCGCGCGATTGTGCGCAGATCGTGGGCGAGCAGGCCGAAGCCGACCCAGCGGTGCATGCCCGCGTCGCCGTGGTACCGACAGCGGTTCAGTTTGTGGCGGCGTTTGCGCCCGCTGATGCGGCCCTCGATCCCGGCCCGCCAGTTGTGTCCGGCGATAAACCAGTCTTGCCGCTCATACGCCAGCCGCTTGGCCGACTTTTTCCCTGGTTTGGGCAAGACGATCTGGGCCACCTTGCGCTGCGCCAGATTGCGCTCGTTTGCCGCCGACTGGAGGCCGCGGTCGCCCGCCACCAGCTCGGGCGGGTGTCCAAAGCACTCGCTGTGGGCGTCCACGCTCGGCACCACTTGGGCGGCTTCGTCCGGATTCCCCGTGAGGATCTGAGAGCGGGTGATGATGCCACCCTCGACCTCGTCCAGCCAGCGCATGCGCCCGAACTCGACTGGCTTGCCCGGCTTGCCTTTGCACAGGATGGCCGTATGCGGCTCGAACAGGCTGACGATCTGCTCGGGTGCGGGCACCTGCTCGCCCTGCAGCACGCGACGCGTCATGTGCTGGATCACCTGCGCGACCAGCGGCACCAGTTCCTCCAACCGGTCGGCGCAGCGGTGCGCGACCGCGTTGGCCGTCGTCGTCAAGGCTTCCGCCGTTTGCTGCGCCTGGTCAACGACGGTTTGGGTCAGGTCTACCACGTGCCGCTACGCCGTCTTCAGCGCATCGGCAGCCGGCTCGCCTTTCTGGCGTGCCACGTCCATGATGTGCTTCATCCCAGCCTTGGCCTGTTTGGCCGCTTCCTCCAGGTGCTCCTGGCTCCACCCCACCGCGTCCGCAGCAACCTGACGCTGCGGGGTGACCGTCGGGTCCCACGGCCAGGCCTGCCTGGCTCCACCCCACCGCGTCCGCAGCAACCTGACGGGCCGTGCGCATCACCCGGCTGAGTACGCGCACCCCGTCATTGAGCAAGGTACTATCGCTCGGATGGTGGATGTTGGTCTCCACCACCGTCCCATCAATGCGCAACTTCCGCCCGTTCGTCACTTTGAGTTGGCGGGCCAGCACGGTGACGTGGTCGGGCACGGTCTGCACGGTCGCCGGTTGGATCAGCGTGGCCCAACGGATCAGGGTGGTGTCGTCGGGGACGTGCTCGGCATAGATGCGACAGGTCTGACGCAGCACCAGGCTAGCGGCGACAACGTGCTCGGTGTCCTCGAAGCTCCAGCCGTAGAGGTGCGTGATCACCAGCATGCGCAGGATGCCTTCCACCGGCGTGGAATGCCTGCCGACCGTCAACGTCTGCGGGTAGCGTTTTGAGAGGTCGGCCTTCACTGCCTGGAACATTTCGTCATGGTCGAGCAGCCGATCCCGCTGGGCCAGCACCGGATCCATTTGCATCCCCAGGCTTGGGATGCGTTCAAACAGGTTTAGTGGGTCGTAGCGATCCATGAACATGGTGCCCTCCCGTTGTGAGCAACCACTCGCCACCTTTCATGGTAGCACCGCTGTAAAGGGGTGTTTCGCACCAAAATCTAGTACTACGCACATTTTCGGACATCAAAGAGGCGTTTGAACACATTGAAGATGCTGAAGTCGTAGTGCTGCCCTGGCTCGGTGAAGGGATCGTTGATGATCGGGTTGGTGACGGCGTTGGCGAGGGGCATCGGTTCGAGCCTCACTACAATTCAGGTAGCAAACACATAGCGCTCGAATTGACAAAACTTAAGAAATCCAATGCGCCGATACACTTCTACACCTGCGGCTGTGGCCTGAAGGACACCAACACGATAGCCTAATGTTCGAGCATCAAGCAAAGCAGTCAGAGTCAAGGTTGTGCCAATACCGCGCCTGCGGAATTCGGGTATGGTTGCTACATCATAAATATTGGCGATACCTTGATCGAGTGACAAGGTTAGTGAAGCAACCGGGTGCCCATTCAGGAAGCCTAAATAGTAATAATCTTGTACTTCATGCTTAGATAATTCTGTACAAACACGAATATAGGCATCAATAAAAGCGGCTGATACATGAAAACCTTCTTTGAATACCTTAATCCACATCCCGAATTCCTGAATAGTAGCGGTTTTTTTAACGCTTACGTCTGGTATTTCTGTGAGTTTAGCCGGTAACTTTAACAGATCAACCGCCATTCCCACCGAATCATCGGCAAGGTTAAACCCATACGCTTGCAAAAACTGCCCAAGATCATGCGGACGAGTTGATGGCCCAGTATACCAACTCAGAGGCAAGCTCCTTGCGTGGAAATAGGCGATTACTGCCTTGATTTTTGCCTCAACTTCGCTTGCTTTGATCTGAGCAGAAAGGATTGCGTTGAGGAGCGAATCCTGAATGCCGGTAGTAAACCAGAGCATGGCTGAATCATTATAAAGATGCGCCTCCGGTAAGCGGCCAAAGGGTGTCCATCCTCGAAAAAAACCAGTTTCTATTGCGGTGACAAGGTCTGACGGTGAAAAATCAGTTAATTTACGCATTAATTTCATCCTCATCAATGTCCGGCATGGGTGAACGCACCGAACATAAGCAGGAAGCACAGCCACAGCACCATCGGTGCATGGTTTAGCGAACGACTGTTGACTATCTGGACAAGGGTTGCGCCGATGAGCAGCATTGCCAGGATTATAGCTGTCATCTTGTTCACGGATAGCTCCCCTTTAGGGGCGGAAACCCAAGAGCTTTTCCTTCGACAAGCTCAGGAACCGCCTTGGGAGGAAGCGCTCCGCTTGAGCGGCTTTAGCCCATTGAATTGGGCTAAAACGCCACAGATGATACACTTGTTCATGTGTAAAGGCACGCAGCCGGTGTACCGGTGGAGACGGTTAGAAACGCACATGACCAACGGAACCTTGCAGGTTCCATCGGGGAAACCTCCGGTGGGTAAAAGGTTGACGGTCGTATGCTTCGGCATATGCACCCGTTGCCGGGTTCGTCCGGCAGGGCCTTTGTAAGCAGGCCATCCTACCCGGATGCCCATCGAAGCACGGGATTGGTAGCGCCAGGGTAAAGCCCACCAGCTTTCGCGGTGGGTAGCTTACCGCGCACTGCCGGTGCTTGCCCGCCTTGAAGGGCAGTGAGGTGGTGCGCTGGAGGGCGGCGAATTGGGCGGGGTCAAGCAGCGGGGTCGCACCGCCTCGACGGTGAAGGGGCCGGCGACGCGCACGGCGCTGCGGTCAATGCCCAGGCCGAGGGCGGGCAATCCGACCGCGCCCTCCGCCCGTTCGGCCACAGCAACGATCAGCGCTCGGATCTGCTCCAATGCAAGCAAACCCTTGCGACCCTCGACCCCGGTGGGGTGCCGTTGCTCCGTGCCACTGTGGCGGGCAACCGCGCCGATGCCCCGCTCTACGTGCCGAGGCAGGATCTGGTCGCCTTGCTCGGGCATGCCCACTTCTTGCTGGTCGCCAACGGCGCCGTTGACGCTTGGCGTTGGGCGGCAGCTTAACCCCTAACGCCCATGCCTAACAGAGCGGAAGTAGAGTCTTATAGTACGAACTATCTACTTTTTTTTGACATGTACAATATTGATGCTATAATCACAACCACCAACACGAGGGTACTCACTCTACATATACTCACAACAACCCTCACAAGAGAAATCTCCTAACTTCAGTTCATCCTGAAGCTGGTATCGGCATTACTTGTACTGGCAGGGTGTGAGCGTAGTCCTGCCATCGCCGGTGCCTCCTTTCGTCACCGGACAGCATACCACAAACCGGGATAAACTCTATTCAATGCGAGCACACCAGCACGACTACCAACTTCCGGCCCATGCAAAAGCCTGGTACGACCGGGTGTTCAGCCAACCCGGTTTCTATGTGGTGACGAGTGCGCCCAATATGGGAAAAAGCGCCCTGCTTCGGCACTTGGCAGTGGAGTTTCAACACAAGTGTGAAGCAGAAACGAAGCTAACCGTTATTGATTTCAGTTTTCGTCGTGGCGGTCATGAACGCTGGTCAAGCGCGGTCGCGCACATTTATCACGAAGTTGTCTCGGTTATTCCTGCAACGCTCTTACCCGGCGACCAATACAGACCGCCAGATTTGCCCTCCGAGTGGTTCATGCACTGGGACTGGCTTGACCAGGATTGGTTTTCGCTTGACAAAAATAAGCCAGAAGGCGAACAGGCCGTCAAGACGTGTATTGTGATCTTGATTGACAATCTCCAGGCGATGCATCGTTCCGACTATAACCGGCTTGATGATCTCTTGCCAACGCAGCGGATGCGCAACACCCGTCTGATTCTTGCTGGACAGCTTGATCTCAACAAACAGTGCTCACACCTTGCCTACCAACCGGATATGACGCTCGAACTTAAGCATTTCAGCTTTGATGACACCAAGGATCTGGCCGACCATTTCAATCTAGGCCACCCGTACAATCGTATTGCCGAGGAGGTGCAAAATCGAACGGCGGGCCATCCGTACCTCGTCTCAGCGCTGTGTTGGGAACTGCAACGGAGCAATGACCCCCTCGCGACTCTGAAGCACATCCCGCAACCGACCCAGATTACGCAACTAGCTGAATACCAACTTGAGACAATGGAGGATCGCATTGATCAGTATGTCATCGTACGGCCATATCTGCACACGAGGCTTCCCCAGTTGCTGCGTCGGATTCTAGGGGTATTAGCGGTAGCACCAACACCGCTCCCGTTTGACGATCTGCGACAATTACTGGACTGTGATTGGGATGAACTGAACGCGCTGCACTATCTGTTGCGCCAACATATCGTAGATGCGAATGGTCAATTCCAACTGGTGAGCTTCATTCTCGGCGACTACCTGCGCCAAATGGCGGTCAATGGTCAGCGTTATGCCCTAGTCGTGCGGGAAGCATTAAGCCAGGTACCGGCGTGGTTTTATCAGCGCTACGCTACGCAAGACACGGAGCCGCAAGCGCTACCGCTCTATATTTTGCGCCAAGCCGCCCGCTTCAGCATCACGGTGGGGCACGTTGAGGAAGTTTTTATCAACCGCGCTTGGAAGCTTGCGCTTGAGCAGCGTGACTCATTGCAAGCTGTGCGGGAGGCTGTGCGCGAGGCCCGTGAAGCGGTCGAGTACACCGCATCGCCCGAAGGACGCGTGCTCGGCGTCACGGTATGTGCCGTCATGGCGACCTCGCTGGTTGCTGTCCTGCCGCCAGAGGTTGTTGCGCTGTTGGTGCGCTGTGGTCTCTGGACCGAGGCACGCGCCCATGATTATGCTCGTGGCTATGCGGCGGTACGCGATTACCACTTGCTGAAACTGTTGTTAGGCCAACCAGAGCAGGAGCCTTTAGCTGGACGCTATGAGGAACTTCCACAACAACTCATTTTAGTGACGGGTTTTTCTATTCAGGAACAAGCGTACTATCTCCAACAGGTGCTCCAGCCATATGAAGTGATTGGGCGTGGCAAGGCCGACATGGTGATTGATGCGTTGCGAGCAACGCCTTCGGTAGCGGAAGAACCACAGGGGCACAGCAGTGCATTGAGTATGCCTAAGCTGATCGAAATCCTCGAGGGGCTGTCCTTCCATTCGCACCCCGCCAATACTGCCGGAGGCGACGAAGATCAACTCTCGAATGAGCAGATCAATCTGTTGGACACGATTGAGCGAAGTTGGCGGCGCGAGGAACCTGTCGCGTTTAGCGCGAATCGCTACGTTGATCTCACCCGTCTGCTTTCCAACAGCACGCGAGCCAACTATTTTGAGGCGTTGAGCATTCTAGCCCCGGCAATCAGCCGGGTCTTCGGCACAGCATGTGCATGCAGGCTGGCAACAATGATTGAGCGGATTACTGAAGTCTATCCGTGAGGGACAGGTCTAGGCTAAACGGTACGCGGAGGGGCAGGATTACTGAGGGGCTTTGGCGCAAGGTCCAGCGCTATTGCATGAAACTCATGGCAAGCCAGACCAACCCGCTGATCACCGCTACGGTCCCGGCGAACGTAATAAGCACTTGGAAAAGCTCCACGAGCAGATGGGCCATCACCCTGACCATCTGGACAAAGAACAGTGTGCCGCCTACGAACATTATGAGGGTGACTACTATCTGTGCCATAGGGTTTCCTCCTTCAATTCATCCAGATACCTGATTTACACAACTCTGGGAGGGCATTGCCCTCCCAGAGTTGCTCTCTGCGGCAGTAGACAGACTGCCACATGTGCGCGTAGATGGCCTACCTTTGGAGCCTAACCGTTTGTTTGGTCGCTACGCAAACCTCCTTTTTCAACATTGCAAGGCGTCCGGTGAACTAGGGATTGGACATCATGGTTACTATCTGGGGTGAATACCTCTTTCTGTGTTGAGAGTCGGGCGGCGATTTGCGTACGGACGCAGGTTAGCTGTTGTTTGAACCTCCTTTTGGGCTTTAGATGGCGGGTGATCTAGCGTTGTACGTGTGCTTGTTGTGAAGCTATCATACGCTCCAATCTAGGTTGGCTCAAGGATGCGCGGCACCTATCCAGCGGATCGCGTGGGGATGTAGGGCGATTTTTTGAGGACGTCCGTAGGATGCTAATGGTTTTTAAGCATGAAACCGGGTGTTTCATCGCTGTTGCAGCGCATTCCAACGGGCGAAAGGCTACCCGATTTAATGCTTAAAGTTCCACAGCCTCCTGGATTCACGACCCGGATAGAACTCGTAGATGGCCTGTTAGGAGCGAGCGTGTAATGGACAACGCTATCGAAAAAATCACACCGTTGGGTGTGCCATTCTCGCGTGCGGCGCGGCGTGCGTGCAGTGGCATGACCAGTTTCCAGGGCGAGTTTGCGGTGCTGCAACAGCACCCGCATCCGCATTTGCCTCAATACGAGGCAATGTTCGTCGAGCAGGGCAGTGGCTATTTGGTGATGGAGTTCATCCCTGGGCAGAGTCTTGAGGAGTTGAGCGCGAAGGCCGGTGGCCCGCTTGAAGAGACACAGGTGTTGGGCTTTGCGCTGCAACTCTGTGCGGTGCTGGACTATTTGCACCGCCAAAACCCGCCAATGTGCGCCTGACGCCAGATGGTCTGATCAAACTGGTAGACTTCGGACTCTTCAAGCAGGGTACTGACAAAGTCATTTCGTCGCGCCTGGGCCTCAGCCCCGCCTACGCGCCGCCGGAACAGCACTCGCTCAACCTCGGCCACACCGACCAGCGTAGCGACATCTACAGCCTCGGCGCAACGCTCTACCACCTGCTGACCGGCGCGTTGCCCGAAACCTCCTTTGACCGCATAAAAGCGCAGATTGACCCGTTGGTGCCACCAGAGCGCCTGAATCCACGCCTTTCACGCCACGTCGCGGCGGCGATTACCAAAGCATTGAGCCTCGCCATGCAAGACCGTCACCAAGACATTGCGAGCTTGCGCCTGGCACTGTTGGGCCAAGCGCCGGTGGGGGGGCCGATAGTGCGCGTGCCTCAAGCGTCACCGAAGCTGCCCGTATGGCGCACTGGACATGGCGGGCAATGTCTGGGAGTGGTGCGCGACCCAGTGGAAAAAGCGGTACCCGTACCCGTACCAATTGGAAGATGAGTGGCAAACGGCCTAAACTGGGCGGCACCTTCACCTCAATCAGCCTGATTCGCCCCGTGCTCGCGCCCGTTGACGAAGCCATCCCGTTGCCGCCGGACGACGAACCCACCACCGTCAACGCCGGGCCGGTGGCGACCTGGGCGGATCTGACAGGGCACGAGGTGAACGTCCGGGAACAGCAGCAAATCGCTGAACTGATTCGCCGCGCCGACCGCGCCAGTGGCGGCTATGGTGCTTACTGGCTGGTGCGGACGATGGTCACCGCCTCGATGCACCCCGATGTGGCGATCACCCTGAGCTACAGCATTTGCCTCTCGTCGCCTGTTATGCTCAACACAGAGCTAGTACATCATCCGAGTAAATTTGATGGGTAGAGGCGGCTCGCGAGCCGCCTCTACGGCCTTCGGACAACCCATCAGAATTACTCGGACGGTGTACTAGTACAGCTTTCTGGAAATGTGTACCGAGATATGGTACGCTCTCCTGAACGACAATGAGTGCCGCTCCGGTGGCGATGAACGATAAACTGTGATGGAGGATGCGATGGCTGGCCCACAACCCC
>CAIRDL010000214.1 GCA_903877345.1 uncultured Oscillochloris sp.
ATCCGTGCCGCGTCGCCAGAAGAGAAAGGCGGCGGCCAGAAAGAACGTGGCGGTCACCAGGGTCTCGCTGCTAAAGATCCAGGCGGCGTAGGCGCTATGGCTGATCCCCCAACTGTCCAGCGCAGGCAGCAGCTGGATCGGGAGCACCAACCCACCGCCAGGGAACGGCGGCGCGGTCTGTTGCAGTGCTGCAAGGCGGGTCGGGATGCCAAGCAGCATCGTCAGCACCATCGCCGCCAAGCTGAACCAGACGACCCGTGCGAGCAGCAGGGTTCGCCCGTAAAGTTGTGCCGACGGCGCTGGTGACTCTTCTGGTGGGAGCACGTGCGTAACCATTTGCCCGTATGAACGGCCCTGGCGTGAAGTATGGACCGTCGATCGCCTCCTGTCTAAATCGCTGCCCCTGCAATCCTCCCGGCGGGTTCACGAAAGCCTCACCCATTGCTCCCACAACGCTCCCCACAATCTCACACGCCCTAGCCACATAATGGGAGGCACCGCACTGCCAGCACATCCCACCCCACTGCCGATCTATCTGAGCAAAGGACGCTGTTATGAATCGCCTGCTACGCCGCCTTGCCCTGCCGCTGGCCCTGCTGATCATTGTGCAGGCGCTACCAATGACCGCAGCGCTTGGCGTGGGATTGGAAGCGCAGACGCCGGTTCTATCAGGGTTGCCTGAGCTGCCATCGCGCATTGAGCCGCCCGATGCCGCGCAGGTGCTACCGCAGATCGCCGAGCTGGCGCGCGAAACCACCTTGGCCTCCGGGCCGACGGGGCCGTGGACGGCCGTGGCGGTTGGCTCTGGCCATACATGCGCTATCAGCGGGGGCGGGGTCTGGTGCTGGGGAGGCAATATATATGGCCAGATCGGCGATGGCACCCAGATTGATCGCACCGTGCCGGTAGCGGTAATTGGGATAAACAATGCCTTGGCAGTAAGCGCGGGGGCAATCCATACCTGTGCGCTTGTGACTGACGGCGAGGTGTACTGTTGGGGCAATCTGTACAGCAGCGTTGGTCTTGGTGCTGGTAGCGATACTGGTTCCACGACCCCAGTGAAGGTCGCTGGCTTACGTGGGGTTACGGCGATCAGTGCTGGCGGCGGCCACACCTGCGCCATGCTTAATAGTGCGGTTCGCTGCTGGGGCGCGAACGGCAATGGCCAACTTGGCGATGGTACAACCACGAATCGCCTTACGCCGACAGCAGTAGTGGGCCTGGAGACATCTGTGGTAGCTCTGGCAGCGGGCGGTAACCACACCTGTGCTGTGCTTGAGGGCGGAGCCTTACGCTGCTGGGGGTTCAATTACGCCGGTGAGCTTGGCGATGGCACCACCACCCAACGGCTGACCCCGGTGGCCGTTAGCGGGCTGGATCGTGACGTACAAGCGGTGAGCGCTGGAGAGGTGCGAACCTGTGCTGTATTAGTCGGGGGCAGCGTGCGCTGTTGGGGGCGACGACACATTGATCACGTCACGGTGACAACACCTGAGCTTATCCTCGGGCTAGGCAATGTGGTTCACATCGAGACGAGCGCTGTCGCCAGCTGTGCGCTGCTCAGCGATAAGAGTGTGCGCTGCTGGGGCGAGAACCGTTACGGCTGGATCGGCGATAGCACAACAACGAACCGGCCTGAACCACAGCCTGTACGTGATCTCGCTGATCAGGTGCAGGCGATAGCCACAGGCGAGAACCATAGTTGTGCCTTGCTTCAGGATGGATTGCTGCGCTGCTGGGGGGCGAACTGGCGCGGCCAGCTTGGCGATGGAAGCCGTACGCACCGATCCGTGCCGACTACTGTGCTTGGCGAACGGCGCGGCGTGATTGCCACGGCTACGGGCTATAACCATACTTGCGCTTTGACTGCCGAGGGGCGAGTCTTTTGTTGGGGTTCTAACTATAATGGACAACTTGGCGATGGCACTACGCAGGATCGCCTCAAGCCTGTCGAGGTCAGCGGGCTTGGTCTGGGTGTTCAGGCGATCTCAGCCAGTTATTTACATACCTGTGCGATCACGGCTATCGGTGCGCTGTACTGCTGGGGTTGGAATGGCAGTGGTCAATTAGGCGACGGAACTACGACACAGCGCGTAATACCGACCCCGGTTGAAGGCTTAAACAGTTTTGTGACAGCAGTT
This sequence comes from uncultured Oscillochloris sp., assembly GCA_903877345.1. Lineage (GTDB taxonomy): Bacteria > Chloroflexota > Chloroflexia > Chloroflexales > Chloroflexaceae > CAIWXH01. The sequence goes on from CAIRDL010000214.1 coordinate 2,142, forward strand.
AGTGCGGGCGGTAGCCATACCTGTGCCATACGCTATAGCGGTCTTGATGTCTACTGCTGGGGCTCTAATTTTTATGGACAACTAGGCAACGGTACTACAAGTAATGCGGCGACACCGCAACGAGTGAGTACACGACAAGCTTCTGATATTGCCGTTAGTTCTTGGCATACATGTATCGTCAGTTTTGATAGTACGGTCTGGTGCTGGGGCAATAACAACTACAGTGAGCTTGGCGACGGCACCTCTAATATTAGTAACATACCTGTAGCTGTTAATGTCTTGGGTAATCCAGGCTCAGGCGCGGCTGCCATTGCGCTTGGCTATGAGTATACCTGCGCCCTGTTGATCAACGCTGATGTACGTTGTTGGGGCAAAGGCAGTACAGGCTCCCTCGGCATCGGTTTTCCAGTGGCTATCGCTGAGCCGACCTATGTCCTTTCGGGCGCTGCCCATATAAGCGCCGGTGGCGGCACAACCTGCGCCATTCTGCGCGACCGCAGCGTGCGGTGCTGGGGGGCGAACGACGACGGCCAGCTGGGCGACGGCACGGACGTCAATCGTGGCACGCCAACCCAAGTGTCAGGGCTGAGTGAGCCAATAGCTGCCATCAAGCCGAGCTACTCACATACCTGCGCGGTTGCGGTTGCGGGCAACCTGTACTGCTGGGGCGACACGCGCTACGGCCAGATCGGCGACGGCTCCAGCGGAATAGAACCATTGCCTCGTGCGGTGGTCGGCCTAAACAACGCGAGCAAAGTCAGCAGCGGCCATCAGCACAGCTGCGCCATAAACACTGATGGGGGCGCGGTCTGCTGGGGCTATAACGGGAGCGGCCAGCTTGGCATGGGATCATCCGGGCCAGGTGGGCCGGTGGTGGCTGTATCCGCGCTTAGCAGCGGCGTCACCGATATTACAGCGGCCATCGACCACTCCTGTGCGGTGTGGAGCGGTCGTATGTATTGTTGGGGGAGCTTCGCGGGTATCTTTACATGGCGTCCGCAATACGTGCCGTTACCCAATGCTGCTCGCACTGTGAGCGCGACGCAAGATCACACCTGCACACTAGACGTACTAATGAAGCTATGGTGCTGGGGTTCCAATACCTATGGGCAGCTCGGTCTTGGGACAACCACCAATACTTCAAGCCCCCAACAAGTATCCGCAGTCGGCATTGAGTTCACGCAAGTAAGTGCTGGCGTCAGTCATACCTGTACCACAACTGCGAATCAGCGGGCCTCGTGTTGGGGCAATAACTTCTCTGGTCAACTCGCAACAGGGGGCACAAGCAATGGGCTCGCCCCGCAAGGCTATACGTCATACCTTACTGATGTTAAGACTATAAGCGCAGGAAATGCTCATTCCTGCGCTATAACCAATGCTGGCAAGGTTTTTTGCTGGGGCGACAACAGCAAGCGCCAGGTCGGCGATGGCACTCTGGAGACACGCCTGACCGAGACGGAAGTTGTCGGCCTGCCCCCCAATATCGCCGCGATCAGTGCCGGCTATGAGCACAGCTGCGCCCTCACGGCAGGCGGCGCGGTCTGGTGCTGGGGCGACAACGCCTACGGCCAGCTTGGCGACGGCACGACCCAGACGCGCACTGCGCCGGTGGCGGTCAGCGGGTTGTCTAATAGTGTGGTCGGCCTCGACGCGGGCATTCTGCATACCTGCGCGGTGCTTGCCAGCGGGGAGGTGCGCTGCTGGGGCTACAATTTTGAGGGGCAGATCGGCATCGGGCGGCCCATCCGCACCGCACCGGTGCTGATCCTGGCCCCGCCGACGATCACCGCTGCCACGCCACCTGCGGGCAGCGTCGGCCAGCCCTACAGCTACACGCTCAGCGCGACTGGCACGCCAACCCCCACCCTCGCCCTGAGCGCGGGCGCGCTCCCCCCTGGCCTGAGCTTCGCGGCGACGAGCGGCACGCTCAGCGGCACGCCGACAGCTGCGGGCAGCTATCCGGTGACGCTCACCGCCGATAACGGCGTGGGTAGCACCGAGGCGCTGGCGCTCACCCTTGTGGTCAATGGGCCGGGCACCGCCGGCCCGACCCTGCGCCCAAGCGGGGCGGCGGTCGGCGCGCCGGGCAGCATCTTCGGCTTTGTGGGCGCGGGATTCCCCCCCGGCGGCACGGTCGATCTGGCGGTGAACGGGCTAGTGGTGGGCGCCATCCCCGCCGACGCCAGCGGCGGGCTGGCCGTAGCCCTGGTCTTCCCGGCCAGCATGGCCCCCGGCAGCTACATCGTCTCGGCCACCCCACGGGCGGGCGGTGCGGCGAGCCTGGCCGCCGCCGCCGAGACCACGATCACCCTCAGGGCCGACGCGCCGGTCTACACCGACCCGAGCGATGCGCCACGCGTGAATGTGCCCGCGCCGGCAGCCGACGATCACCTCGTGTTCCTGCCGCTGGTGGTACGGTGAGACTAGGAACCGTATAGAACCGATGAACCCCACAAATCAGGGGTAGGAGCATAGCCGTGAAGCAACAGACGATGATCATCCTGCTCAGTATCGCCCTTGGGTTGGCTATTGGCACGAACGTTGTAAGCAGCCGCCCCGCTCAGCAAGGCCAGCTTGAACAGACCACCCAAAGCACCGCCTTTGCCTACCAGGGCCGCCTTGATGATGGCGGCAAACCAGCAAACGCCGTCTATGATTTCCAGTTTGTACTCTATACCGCAGCGGTCGGTGGCGCACAAGTCGGGTCGATCGTCACGCGTGATGATCTTGCGGTGAGCAATGGTCTGTTCAGCGTGTCGCTCGACTTCGGCTCTGTCTTCACGGGAGCCGCACGCTTCCTTGAGGTGGGCGTGCGCCCAGGCACCAGCACGGGGTCGTACACTGCGCTGAGCCCGCGCAGTGAGTTGCTGGCAGCGCCGTGGGCGCAGTTCGCCCGCACCATCTACACGCGCACTGTCGTTGTCAGCCCGCTGGCGACGCCCCGCGAGAGCGGCACGCACCTGCTGGAGGCGCTGGGGCAGATCGCCGACGCCTCGGCGGAGCAGCCCTACACGCTCAAGATCGAGCCGGGCATCTACGACCTGGGCGATGGGAGCCTGCGCATGAAAGAGCATGTCGATATCGAGGGCTCAGGCGAGGGAGTCACGACGATCACCGCAGCGGGTGTCGAGCGGGCGTCGAGCGCGGCGGTCGACTCCGGCACGGTGATTGGGGCGAACAACGCCGAGATCCGCCAGCTAACGATTGAGAATACGGGAAAAGCGCGAACCCCTCCGAATTCTACCCATGCAGTCGCGCTCTTTAATAACGATGTAAATCTTCGAGCACACCATGTCACAGTAATTGCCAAGGGAGCACGAGTGAATATTGGTGTGAAAAATAATTCCTCAAATGTAACCTTGGACAACTTTACAATAAAAGTGATAGGCGAGAGCGGCGAGTATAGCTACGGCATTCAGAATGCTTCGTCAACGCCTCTATTAACAAGCCTTCGGGTGTATTGTAATAGTAAAAATGGCGAGTTCATTTGTATTAGTAATAACAGATCATCTCCAGTGATAAAACAGGCAATTATACACATAACAAGCTCATCAATACTTGGTGTAGTCGGGATCGCGAACTACGAGGCGAACTACCCCGATCCCATACTGTTGACTGACATTGTCTTAAGAATTGAAGCGACCGATGGATCTGGTAATGTGACAGGCATCAGCAACCAATCAAGCTCGCCGAGCATCAACAACGTTCGCGTAGAGATAAATGGTGGTGGTGGTGAAGTAAATACGGGTATATCAAATGTTGATATTGCCTGGCCTGAAATACATAATAGCACCATACGTATGAGCGGACCATATGTGTTACTACAGCGCGGCATTACTAACAGTACTAATACTGCTGGTGGCACAGTCCAAGTTGTAAACTCTCAAATTATTATGGTACATGGTGGCGTTCCTATCACCATAGAGGCGTCCTCGTATGCCAATCCCAATTTTTCGGTGTACGTAGGCTCATCGCTGCTCTCAAGCTGGGAAAATGGACGCCGTCTAACCACGAGTGGCACGGGATTCCGCTGTGTGGGTGTGTACGACAAGTATTTTTATGCTGTCGGCAGCAATTGCCAGTAGGAGCGTCCGCCTATGTCACGCCATCGTCTGCTCGCCCTGCTCGCACTCTTGCTGCTCACCGCCATAGTCACAGGCTCACGTACCTTCGCTCAAGGCGGCGGGCAGTACGCGCTTACCTGGTTCTCCGTATCTAGCGGCGGGGGCAGCGCCGTCGGTGGCACCTACGGGCTCAGCGGCACCGTTGGGCAGGCGGTCGCTGCATCGCCGAGCAGCGGCGGGAGCTACACGCTGACCGGCGGGTTTATGGCGGGGATCGCAGCGCCAGAAGTGGATCAGCCGCAGCTCTACCTGCCACTGCTGCGGCGGTAAGGTTAACCGAAAGAGCAACACCGATGCATATGGCCTGCTAGGATTTTTTTCAAGAAAAGTCCCGCTAAGGGCAATCGAGGCTTTTCCGTATCAGGAAGGCATAGTAGGCCATTGATGGTCTCATTGAGCGACGCGATTTGGGCCGACCGGATCGCGTTCGTCGGAAAATCCTCGACGCAGAATCACAGAATTCCGTGCGGCTTGAGCGGATAGCGGTACCGCTCTCGAGTGCGGACACCCGCGCCCGCGTGCTTCGGCGCAGAATCATGGTTCTCGGTCGTGTCTTGGCTTTGTGCGCCTTGACACGGCGATGTCCCGTTGCCTGTGCCGCATGCCGATGCGTTCAGCGTGGTCGCACGCAGGGGCTGTCTTGGCCGTGTTTCTGCCCTACCACCACGACTCCGGCAGCGCCCGCTGCTTCTTACTGCACGATGGGCAAAGCCCTAGCATCTGCTCCTCCAACAAAGGCTTCTGGCACCCGTGGCAAACGAGCATGCGGCTTTGGGCGCTCCGGCGGCAGCGCTTGCAGTCACTGCGGCGAAATGTCGGGGCCGTGTCCCACGCACCTTCCAGCGGGAGCCCGCAGAGCGTCGTCCAGCCGTGTTCCGCGAGGTGGCGCATGGGCCGACCGTGCAACCGCACCGCACGCACCGGCCCCACAGACGGCAGCGCTCGCTCGTCCGCGTCGTCCGTGACATCCCCCGCTTCCGTCGCGTCGGGGCGTTCCTCCGGCTCAGCAGGCTCCCAGATGGCGACCTGATCAAGCCACAAACGCGCCGCGCTGACGGCCTGGGCCAGCGCGGCATCGGTCACGGGGGTGCTCGTCGCGGCGAGCGCCTGGGTTTCGTCGCTGAATTGATGGGCGAGCGTAATCAGGTCGGCACGGGCTTGACCGCGCAGGCTGCGCTTGGTCGCCAACGCGGCGGCGGCCTGTTGCACCGTGCGCTGCGTCAGCGCGGCGGTACGGACAGCGGTCTGCGCCAGTGGCTCCCATTGCGCTGGCGTGAGCAGGCCAACCGTCACGATGGCCTGCTGCACGGTGAGCCGCAGCCGCATGTCGTTCAGCACCTCCAGTTCGGTAAGGAGCCGCCTGCCCGTCCGCACCCCAAGGGTTGCGCCACACGCGAGCGCCTGGATCGTGGCGGCGATAGTACGCTGCGCGGCGGCGATGTCCTGGCGGTCATCCTCGGTTTCGCTGTCCAGCCACGCCAGCACCTCGTCATCAGACTCGCTGGTCGTGCGAGCGACGTGCGCCGGTGGCATGGCGAAGGGGAAGGCCACCTCCCATCTGCCCGCAACGGCGGTAATGGTTGGTGTGGTGTCTGGAGGAAGATCGAGCCGCGCTTGGAGCACGGCGCAGGCGGCGCGGGCCGCAGGCTCGCTTGCGACACGGATAATCACCTGGGCGGTGGGTGGGTCGGGCTTCCCGTCGGCGTCATACTGGTTGGTGGGACTGCCCACGCACGAGGTGGTGACGACCCGAACCGGTACCTCTTTCCCTCGGCGGCGGGCGATCTTCACCCGGTCGGCGTAGCGACGGGCCTCTGCTGCACAGGCGTGGCCGTAGGTGGGGGTCGGGCCGGGGTAGCGCATTTCGGTGACGGGTGCGCCGCACCAGGCGCACCCGAAGGTGACGGGCCGTTGGGTGAGCGTGCGAACCCCGCTGCGCTGGGTAATGGTTTGCTGCACCGGGGCCGTTGGGTCATCGTCCACACGGGTCTCCTCTGGGTGTCCCTGCGCTTCCCCGTTGAGACCGATACATCGTAGGGACTAATCAAGGCCAGTAGGACGCGCTCCGCCAACGGGGCGCTTCGTTATCTTGCCTTGGCGGGCGAATCTGCTCGAATATAACCTTGCCAGCCTTCACGAACGGGTGTACATGGAGTGTCATCACAAAACCCATGTCCATCCCACACGAAAGGCTGGCAGAACATGCAGCATA
>CAIRDL010000215.1 GCA_903877345.1 uncultured Oscillochloris sp.
GCAATTCCTTCGTTTAGGGGTGGGCAATCAGGATCAGCGTTGGGGCGCGGGTGAGCACACAGGTCATCATCGCCCGCAGGTTGGTCGCATCAACTGCAGCGAGGCTCTCGTCGAGGATCAGGACGTGGGCCTGCTGGAGCAAGGCGCGGGCCACGAAGAGCCGACTGCGCTCGCCATGCGAGAGCTGCCACCCGCCTTCGCCGACTTGCTGCCCCAACCCGGCGGGCATCCGGCACAACAGGTCGTCTAGCCCAAGCTCGCGACAGACCTGCGCGGCCTCGCGCAAATCCTCTTCGCGCGGCGGCCACTGCCGACCCATGAGGAGATTGAAGGCCAAGCTGTCGCTGAAGAGGTGGTTCTCGTGAAACTGGGCCACCATCACCACTTGCTGACGCCAACTGACCGCGCTTAACGTATGCTGATCAAGGCCGTTGAGCAGCAACAGCCCCGATTGGGTGGGGCGTAGGCGGGCCAGAAGCGCAGCCAACGTGGATTTACCGCCGCCCGATGGCCCGGTCAGCAGCAGGCGCTCACCGTAGTAAACCGCCAGGTCGCAGTGGTTGAGCAAGGGCTGGCGTTGGCCGAGATAGCCGAAACTGAGGTTGCGGGCCTCAAGGATGGGCCGGTCGGCGGTCTGGGGCGGGCCGCTCTCGTGCGGTGGCCCAGCGACCGGATGGGTGCGCCGAGCCGCCTGCTCAATCGGCGCAAGCAGACGCCACGCGCCGACGGCCCGCGAGAGGTCGAGGATCGTTGGCCCCAGCGAGCGTAAGAGCTGAAAGGCCCAGGTGATGCCGAGCAGGCTGAGCCCCAGGCTCAGGACGCTGCCCGACCACGCGAGCAGTGTAGGCGCAAGCGCGGCCAACGCAAGCAGGAGCCACCCGTAAGGTACCAGGGTAGCGAGCAGGCCACGATAGTTGTCGTCGCGCTTTGCGAGGGCGAGGTAGCGCTCCAGGGCCGCGTCCTCATCGCTGTGCCAGTGGGTATGGCACTCCTGCACGAGGCGCGTCATATGTCCATCAAGGCGCTCGAGGGTGTCGCGGCTGGTCTCGATGTGGCAACGGCGCTGGGTCAAGTAGGCGCGGTAGGCACGCCAACTGAGCAGCGCCGTGCCCCCGATCCAGCCGAGCAGGAGTGGCGCGAGCAGACCACCGGCAGCGCCTCCGGCCAGGAGCGCGGCGCAGATCAGCAGCGCAATGACACTATTCAGCAACAGCGGGCCAGCGCTCACGATGCTCTCCAGCCGCTCAGCCTCCATCTGCCAGCTTAAGAACTGGCCGATGCCGTACTGCTGAAGTTCGTTCGGCATCAGCCGAATCACACCGACATGCAGGCGGCGCTTTAGCAAGGTGCGGAGCCGCAGCGAGAGGGTCAGGTGCCAATGGCGCTTGAAGAGTTCGAGCGGCACGCAGGTAAGCACACCGAGGACGAGGGCGTGCAGCCAAGGCCAAAGGATCTGCCCCTGTGCAGCGAGCAGGCCCGCTCCACTGATGCTCAGCACATACAGGATGCTCAGCAGCGCCTCGCAGAGGGCCGCGAACAGCAACGCTTGCGGCAATCCGTCCCGGCGCAGCTGCGCCCACAGCGACGCATCGGACGCGAGGCGCAACGACCAGCCCTGGGCCACGCATGTGCCGCCAAGCTGGTCGCGCAACAGCGCACGCGCCGCGCTCGCCTGCGCTCGTTCATCGAGCGCCAGGGGTGCCAGTATGGATGCGACCAACGCCTGGGCTGGGCGCTCGTCGCCGCGCAAGCTCGCCCGCAGCCGAGCCACGGCGATGTGGCGTCTGGTGCCGTCAGCCCCAATCACCTGTGCCCACACACGCCCGCCGCCGAGCAGCGCGATCCAGCGCCCATCATCCAGCCGCAGCAGGGTCGGGCCACCCCGATGGAGCAGGGCGTCAAGGGCTGCGGCCTCGAGACTAAACGGCTCGGCTTCCAGGCCAAGTTGGCCGACCAAATGCGGGATTTGCGCGCTGGGTGGGAGCGTGGCCGTTAGCTGCGGCGGATCAGGGCGAGCGGGCAGGCCAACGCCGACGAAGGCTCGCCGGGCGAGGTGGGCCAGCAGTTCCGGCAGCCGCGCTTCGGCCCAGCAGAGCCGGTTGGGGTGCGGGGGCGCAGGCACCGGCACGGGCGAACGGACGGGCGAACTGGCAGGCCACGGCGGGGGTGTTGGTGCGGGCGTCTCCAGGTGCCCCTCACTGAGCGTAACCCTGCGCCAAGGCACCTCGCGCCCCGCCCAGATCTGGGCATCCAGCGCTTGATCAGCCGCCAGCAACGCCCCGTAGCGACTGCCCATCTGTGCTGCCAACGCCGTGGGGCAGCCATCCTCAACCAACTGCCCGTCGGCAAGCACCAGCACCCGCTCAAAACCGATTGTATGGGCAACATCGTGGGTAACGCAGAGCAGGGTCGCCTCGGGCCAACAGGTGCGCGCATGGTCAAGCAGCGCTCGCCGCTGCTCACGGTCAAGCCCCCGGAAGGGCTCGTCGAGAATCACCAGACGAGCCTCTTGACGCTGGATGGCGCGACCATAGCGCACTCGCTGGCCCTGGCCCCCCGACACCAGCCGCCCCCGCTCGCCCAGCGTGCTCTGCATCCCGTTCGGCAATTGCTCGATCAGTGCGCCGATCACAGCGTCAACGGCGGCATGTGGGGCGGGCAGGTCGCTGCCATAGGTAATGTTCTGGAGAAACGAGCGGTTCCAGATCTGGACGCCCGGATCAACCCAGGCCGTCTGGGCGCGCAGCGCTTGGAGCGCCGGGCCACGAAGCGCCTGCCCGTCAACCAACAAGGTGCCACAGGCGGGCTGTGAGCGACCAAGCAGCAGGCCGAGCAGGGTTGATTTGCCCGCCCCCGAGGCTCCAACAATCGCCACATGGCTGCCGGGCGCGATGCGAAGCTGGAGCGCTTTGAGGATCGTCTGCCCATCATGTTCGACCGCTACCCCGTCGAACACCACGGCGACCCCAGCCTCAGCAGAGGTGGGTGCGGTGCCAGTGGCATGGGGCGCGGGGCGCTCCTCGGCGGGCAAGTCAGTCAGCGCCACGTAGCGTTCGCCCTTGCTCAGTTCCCCGACGAAGAGAAACCCGAGCCGGGCCAACTGATCGCTCAGCGTGCCAAGCTGAAGGCTCCAGAAAAGCAGCAGCGGCAACTGGGCCACCGTACCGCTAAGGCTGTGTACCCACACGCTCACCGCTACCAGCAGCGCCGAGCTGATCGCACCAAGGGCAGAGATCCAGAACTCCGTCTTGGCGAGGGCAGTCGCCCAACGTGTCCAACCGGCCAGCAGGCGTTCGTGTCGGCGCTGCAGCGCTGGCCCGGCGAGATGGGCGTGGATGGCGACGCTGCCGAGCATACCGTCAAGGGCGAGGCGACTCAGGGCGGCGAGTGCGGCACGCACCATGCGGTGCTGGGCGCTGGCTACTTCCGTACCCACCAGCACAAGCCCGACCACCAGGATGACATTGAGCAACCCGAGGGTCGCACCGATGGGGCTAATGAGCGCCAAGCCAAGCAGCGTGAACAGAAGCTGAAAGAAAGTGCGCCCGAGTTGGGCGCTCAGTTCGGGCAAATTGTGCAGATCGCGCACCGTGTGGATGCGCTCCATCAAATCGGCAGTGCTGAGGCGCTGTATGGTCTGGCTGCCGAGCCGTGGCAGCAAGGTCATAAAGGCAATGCGGAGCCGTGCATCAAGCCGACGCCCGAGGCGACCCAACAGCGCCGCACTTGAGCCTTCAAGCAGCAGCAGCGAGAGCACAAAGGCCAGCAGCAAGCCCAGCGCCACCGTTCGCTCGCCGACCGTGGGCAAGAACTGGCCGAGGACGAGCAGCCCGCGCAGAATCAGGGCTTGGGCCACCACCCCGGCAGCGGCAACACCGAGGCCCGCCCCAAGCAAGCCAAGCAGCCCGGTCTGCTCGCGCCAGTAGTCAGCGAGCCTGTTGGGCAGCTTGGGACGTGGGGCAACCTCGTGTCCGGGTGCGGCCTCGCTGGCTGGCCCGGACACCAGAGCCACGGCCACACCACGACAGATCAGCGAACCCTCCGGCTGATCATCATCCGCACAGACGGCCCAATAGGCTGCCGGGATTGGGCTAGGCGCACCGTCGGAACCAGCAAGCGTCTGGTCGAAGAGCCGCTCAAGCAGCGCCAGTGCTTCGCTGCCCCGCTCCGTCGCGCCCGTCGCGCTAAGGCTACTTACTAGGCGAATGGCCGCATCCAGCGCCGCCAACGGACGCCATCCAGGTTCACCCAGCGCCCGCTGAACCAGCCGCTCAGCGGCGGCCTCGTCCTGGATGAGGTGGACGAGCCGCCCCTGGAGCATCCAGGCGCTCAGTTCAGCCTGCGTCCGCCATGCTTCGGCAGACAGGCGATACTCAGCCTCGTCCGTCGCCGCAGCCAGTCGGTGCGTGAAGAGCCAGCGGCGGCCCGCCCGGGTATCGAGGACGTGCGCCAGCGGGCCAGCCCTGCGCCAGATGACGAGCATACCAGCCGGCTCATCGTCGTATTGACGGGCAACAGTGACTAGCGGGCCGCGTGTGGCGAGCAAGCCCAGGGTATCGGCAGGGAAGAAGCCACCCCTGACGCCCAACCCTGCGGCGCGAAGGAGGCCAGTCAGCGTCTCAAGCGAGCAATCAGCAGGCGCGGCTCCGGGTTCAAGCGACACAGCGGCGGGTAGGTTGTACCCAAGAAGGACGCTCTGCGCGGCTGCCAGCGTCGGCGCGACACTCGCATTCTGTAAAAAGTGGGCGGCAAGCAGTGCTCGCTCATGTGTGACCGCACTCATGCCCTTGCCGCGACCTATAGCAATCCTCTTGGAATCGTAAAGAGGAGTCAAGGCTTTAGCCGGCTGAAGCCTTGACTCCTCTTCACGACCTGCATAGGATTGCTATATTAGGGTGAACGTTCACCCTGAGTATAGGGCCGTAGCGCCTTGAAAACGCCTCAGAGGGGCACATGGCGCCACGAACGCACCGGAAGGTGCGGTACGATTGCGCTATGATCGCAGACATAGCTAGTTGGACGACACCCGCAGCCCATCCCGAGCTTGCGGCGCAGCAGGTGCATATCTGGCGCAGCAACTTGGAAGTATCGGCGGCCACGCTTGCCACATTGCAGCAACTCCTCTCCAGCGACGAGCGCGAGCGAGCGCGCCGGTTTGTGTTTGCGCATGATCGGCGGCGTTTTATTGTCGCTCGGGGCGTGTTGCGGCGCTTACTCGCCGGGTACACAGCCTCCGCCGCCGCCGATCTGGTATTCCGGTATGCGCCGGAGGGCAAACCGTTTCTGGCCCAACCGGACGAAACTGCCACGCTCACCTTTAACCTTGCTCACTCGGCTGAGTGGGCGGTGTATGGCTTCACGCGACAGGGCCGTATCGGCATTGACATCGAGGCCCACCGCGCCCTCAAAGATCTGCGTCAACTCGCGGCCAGCATCTTCTCGGCGCAGGAACTGGCGGCGTTGGATGCCGTACCTGTGCCGCAGCAACCGGCGACCTTTTACGCTGGCTGGACACGCAAAGAAGCTTTCGTCAAGGCGCTTGGCACAGGCTTGTCATTCCCACTGCATGACGTTACTGTTTCCCTGCCCCCCGACGAACCGGCCCGCATCCTGTATGTCCGCGATGACCCAACTGCACCACAGCGCTGGCATTTGCTTACCTTCGTACCGGCACCGAATGTCGCAGGTGCCGTCGTAATGGAAGGGCCACCGCTTGCAGCCGCGTACTGGCATTTCCCTTCAGAGCAGACGGAGCCATAGATCTGCCGCTTGCCAACCATGCCTAGTAACGCCGAGGGTTGGGAGGATCTTGTGACGACCCCCAACCGCATCTGGACGATTCCGGCGGGTGATGGGCAAGGCGGCGGTAGTAACACGGCAGCGCTCCGTCAAAGGGCGGCTCACGATCCGTGGAAATGGCAGCGCACCTCTCCGCCGCCCGCCACGGGCGTAGGGGCAGGCATGGTTTGACGACAGATCGCTTGGGTCAAAGGACAGCGGTGCTGAAACGGGCAGCCGCCTAAGCGGTGCAGTGCGTGGGTTGTTTCTTCAGCATGCTCAAACCTACGCCGTTGAGCGACTCGTTCCCGTTGCCTTGCCACATCAGGTACGGGGATGGAGGCAAGCAGCATACGGGTATAGGGGTGGGTTGGTTCAGCGTAGACCCGCTGAGTCGGCCCGCTCTCTACGAGGTAGCCTCCGTACATTACCCCCACAACGGCGCTGATATTCCGAACGATGCTTAGGTTATGCCCGATAAACAGATAGGTCACCCCCTTCTGTTCCTGAATATCCATAAGCAGATTGATCACCTGCCCCTGAATTGATACATCGAGCGCACTTGTTGGCTCATCACAGATGATCATCTGGGGCTCAACTGCCAGTGCCCGTGCAATCGCGACCCGCTGACGCTGCCCGCCGGATAACTCGTAGGGGAACCGATCCAGGAGATCCTGCGACATGCTCACCTGTGCCAATAGCTCCCCCGCCAGCTTGTCGCGTGTAGAACCAGGGCGGACGCCCCTGTGGCGGGTCAGGAGTTCACCGATGATCTCGCCCACCATGTGCGACGGGTTGAGGGAGGCATAGGGGTTTTGAAAGATGGCCTGAACTTGGCGTCGGTAGCCGAGTACTTCACGCCCTTGGAGCGTCGTCACCTCGCGCCCCCCAACCAAGATCGTTCCCCGTGTCGGCTGAACTAAGCGCAGAATAGCTCGGGCAATGGTGGATTTACCAGAGCCAGTCTCGCCGACTAAGCCGAAGGTACTCCCGCCACCGATGGTAAAGCTCACCTCACGCACGGCATGAATGGGCTGCGCCGTTTGCCAGGGCAGCCGCCGCCGCGAGGTAAAGGTGACCTGTAGATTTTGTACGTGGACAAAGGGCGGTTGGTGGGCACTCATTGGAGTTTGAGGCTCTCGATCTCGTGCAGGCGCATGCAGCGGCTCGCTTGTTCCGCTGCTAGCGGTTGCAATGTTGGGTGCATTGTGCTGCAGTTACCGTCCGCGAAGCTACAGCGCGGATGGAATCGGCAACCGGTGGGCCACTGGCTCGCATCCGGCACCATACCCAACAGCACTGGCAACCGCAGGCCAGGAAGGTCGGGATGCGAAAGGGTGTGGAGTAAGGCGGCGCTATACGGGTGGCGCGGTGCCTGGAACAGTTCGGGCGTCGGCGCAAGTTCGACTACCTCGCCTGCGTACATCACCACGACATGGTCGCAGATCTCTGCGATCACGGCGAGGTCGTGGGTGATCACGATCAGCGTCATCCCGAGTTGGCGCTGAAGGTCGGTAAGCATGGTTAGGATCTGCCCCTGAACAGTGACATCCAGGGCGGTCGTTGGCTCATCAGCCACCAATAGACGCTGGTTACAGGCTAGGGCACGGGCGATCATCACCCGTTGGGCCATGCCGCCAGAGAGTTGGTGTGGGTATTGGTCAATCCACTGCGTCGGCTTGGGCATCCGTACCAGATCCAGCAACTCGATCCCGCGCGCTCGCGCTTGCCGCCGCCCCATCCCGTGTAGACGTTGCAGCGGTTCGGCCAACTGTTGACCGACACTCAACACGGGGTTCAGCGCGATCATCGGCTCCTGGAAGACCATCGCAAGCTCGCGGCCGCGCACTCGTCGCAACTCTGCTTCGGAAAGTCCCACCAGGTTCCGCCCATTCAGCCAGATCTCGCCGGCGCTGATCCGCCCCGGTGCGGGAACGAGTCCGAGCAGCGCTAGCGCCGTCATACTCTTGCCTGACCCTGACTCGCCGACGATCCCCAGTGTCTTGCCCGGGGCCACATCGAATGCGACATCGTGCAGGATGCTCAACTCCTGCTGCTGGCGGCCAGGGAAACGTACCTCCAGCCCACGCACCGCAAGCAGGGGCGCAGCGACTGGCGGCACAGGATGGAGCAGAGCGAACGGGGTGGTACCCCGCTTCGCCGCTGCTGGAGGAGCAGGACGGGGTTGAGGCACTGCGGCTACGACTACGTCATGCTCGCGTTCCAGCGCATCGCGCAACCCGCCCCCAAGCAGATTGCAAGCCAGCACCGTCAGCGTCAGGGCTAACCCTGGGGGCAAGGGCAGAAAGGGCTGGCGGAAGATACTGCTCTGGGCATCTGCCAGCATCCGCCCCCAACTTGGCTCATTAACCCCGGTGCCTAACCCCAAAAAACTGAGTCCCGACTCGATGAGCAGGACGATCCCAAAGAACTGTGCGGTCTGCACAATTATGGGCGGCGCAATGTTCGGCAGCAAGTGGTGCCAGAGAATCATCGGGGTGGCGATCCCCCCCACGCGAGCACTTTCCACATAGAGTTGCTCACGTTCCGCCAACACCACCCCACGGGTCAGGCGCACATAGAAGGTTGCGATCAAGAGGCCAATCGCCACAATCACATTGCCTGTTCCCGGCCCCATGATCGACAGAACAGCGAAGGCAACGATCACCGAGGGCAGGGCAAAGAGCATATCAACGACGCGCATCAGCAAGCGGTCGAAGATCCCCTGGGAATAGCCCGCGAGCATACCCAGTGGGATGCCGAGTACGGCGGCAAGGCCAAGTCCGCAGAACCCGGCCCAGAGTGAGGGGCGGGCACCATAAATGATCCGGCTCAGGGTATCGCGCCCCAGCGCATCAGTGCCCAACCAGTGGGTCAGATTCGGCTCTTGGAAGGCGGCACGCAGATCCTGGGCTGCAGGGTTGTAGGCTGCAACCCAGGGGGCAAAGAGCGCGCTCGCCACCAACAGGATCAGCCCCCCCGCAGCAACGAGCGCCGGGCGCTGACGTTTGAAACGCTGCCAGAAGCGCCCAAAGCTCGTGTGCCTACGGGTCGCGTGATCCGTAGGGGTGGGGTCAGTCCTCATGCCGTGCGTATTCGTGGATCAAGCCACCCGTAGCAAAGATCGACCAGCAGATTAACGAAGACGACCAGACACGCGGTCACAAGGACAACCCCCTGTACGAGCGGCAGATCGTGTTCAAGCACAGCCGTAGTCGCCAATGAACCCATGCCGGGCAAGGCAAACACGCGCTCCACGATGAACGCACCCCCAATCAGGTGGGTCAACTCAAACCCAATGACGGTAACCACTGGGATCATCGCGTTACGCAGGGCGTGGTGAACAATCAGTGCCCAACCGTCAATCCCGGTCGCACGGGCTGCCTGGATGTACGGTGCCTGCATGGTCGTGCGTAAGGCGCTACGCATCTGGTGAACAATCATGGCGCTCGAAGGGAGGCCGAGCGCCAGCCAGGGTAACACGAGGCTACGCAGCCAGCCAGTCAGACTTTTTTCAAGGGGGGTGTAGCCCACGGCGGGGAGCCAATGCAGTTCAACGGCAAACTTAGCAACGAGGAGCAGCGCCAGCCAGAACGCTGGTATCGCTAGGCCCAGCGACGCGACCGCGAGCGCGAGCCGGTCGAAGAGTGAACCGGGGCGCATCCCGGCCAAGAGACCCACACTCAAGCCGATGATGACACTTACGCTGAGCGCACCTGCCGCCATCGAGAGGGTGACGGGCAGGCGATCACGAATCGTCGCTACCACCGAGCGCCCATTGATCAGCGATACGCCCAAGTCGCCCTGAAGTACCCGCCCGATCCAGCGTCCGTATTGCATAATCAGGGGGTCACGCAGCCCCATCTGCCGCTCCAAGGCGGCTACGTTTTCTAGCGTAGCCGCCTCAGCCAGGATCACGCCTGCTGCACTGCCGGGGATCATGTGGAGCATTAGAAAGACCAGCACCGACAGCATGAACAGTAGCGGCAGCAAGGAGAGCAGCCTTGAGAACACAAACCAGCGCATCAGTCCTCGATTGCTACGCCGCGCAGTTCCAACACACTCGGCTTGAAATACCCCACTGTGCCCCCCTTCACCTTTGGCGAGGTCGCAATGAGCGATGGAGTGGTATAGAAATTGACGATGATCCCGCGTTGAGCAGTCTCGCGGCTCAACTGGGCCCAAAGTGGCTCGGCTTCGGCGGGGGGCAAGGTGCGCGCTTTTGCGGCGAGTGCTTCTAGGTCAGGTTCCTCGATCCTGAAGGGATTCATGGATCCAGTCTTCAGCACACGGTTGGCAATAAAGGTAGCGATATGCGGCTCGCTCAGCGGGACGATGACTGCTGGCCACTTGCCGCTGGCAGCCTCTTGCACGACCGTCCCAGGAGCCACGATCTCTAGCTTCATTGTCACACCCACCGCTTTGAAAAAGCCGACAATAGCCTCAGCTTCAGGAAGAACTCCGCCAGACGGAATGCTGAACTCGAGGTTTTGCACCCCCGCCTCGGCCAGCAACGCCCTTGCCCGTGCAGGATTGTAGTTCAGATCGACGATATCGTTCGCGTAGCCATATTGCCCTGGCTTCGAGCGCTGGGTCGTTGCTTTCCCGTAGCCACTCAGTACCGTATCAATCAGCGTCTGCCGGTCAATGGCATAGCTGAGGGCGAGCCGCACCCGCTTGTCGGCGAAGGCGGGGACGATTGTGCCGTTGCGGTCAAGGATTTGCAGCCCTAGCGGCGACAAATCATTGGCTAGTATGGCGTAGCCTTCAGCCTGGAGTTGGGCAACGTTGCTCGGATTAGTAACGGGAGCGGCGTCAATTTCGCCGCTACGCAGCGCGTTTAGGGCACTCGTCTGGTCAGGGAGGATCAAGAGGACGATGCGCTGGAGTTGTTGCTGTTGCGGATCCCAGAACCTGGGGAATGCATCGAAGACGTACTGGGCATCCGCTTTCGATTCGGCGGCATTGAAGACCCACGGCCCGGTTCCGACCGGTAGCTCTTTGGCGGTGGCGAATGACGTCGGGCTGATCATCATCCCGGCCATCCGGGCGAGGTTGTTCAGCAGATCTGGGACTGGCTTGGTCAGCTTCAGCCGGATGTGAGTCGCATCAATCACCGCAACATCTTCGATGGCGGTAAGCTGCTGCTTAATCGTTGGGGCACCATTGTCGCGGGCGTGCAGTAGGTTGGCTTTGGCGGCCGCCGCATCAAACGACGTGCCATCGTGGAACACGACCCCTTCACGCAGGGTAAACTCAACGCTGGTGGCCGTCTGCGTCCACGCGGTTGCCAACCCAGGGACGATCCCGCCGTTACTATCCTCGTTCACCAAGGCATCGTAGACGAGTTGATAGCCCATTATTGCTATCGGGCGCTGCTCTTGGTGCGGATCCCAGGTCAGAAACCGATTAAGAAAGCCAAAGCGCAATGTGCCGTGTGGCGCGGCGGCAACCGTGGCCTTTGGCGTGGGTACTCCGGTGGCCGTCGGAGCCGTGGCCTTTGGCGTGGGTACTCCGGTGGCCGTCGGAGCCGTGGCATTTGGCGCAGAGGTTGGAGTCACCGGAGCTTGAGTCGCCGCCGGGGCTGTCGGTGCGGTGGCGACGGGCGCTCCCCCGCATCCTGCCAGAAGAAGGGCGAAGAACAAGAGAACAACAGACAAGTGCATTCCCGTGCGAACAAGCATTTGAGCTCACCTCTCTCTAATCAGATCTTCGCTACTAACCGGCAACGCCATTTTCCTGGCCTTAATCCGCTGCTGCTGCTGAGCGAGTCGCACCAACGGTTCCATTGCAGCCCCAGCGCTCAGCACTAGGCCAAGCTGCTTGAGCCAGACCGCTTGCACCAGGCTGTGTCCTAAAAACAGCACCCCGCCCATAGCGAGCAGGCTTGGCGTCAGCATCAGGATGAAGCTTATTTTCATCGTACGGTCAAAGTCTGCCGCACAATCGAACAGTTGGCCCAGATTGGCCAACCCCTCGGCCAGTAACACAATCTGCGCCGTGTCGGTTGCCACCGTTGAGGCGCCACGCATCGAGACTGACACATGGGCCTTCTTCAAGGCGATAGCATCGTTGATACCATCGCCCACATAACAGATGCTCTGCCCCGCTTGCTGGAGTTGATCAATGATGCTGGCCTTGTCCTGCGGTAACGTCTCGGCGAAATACTGGTCGATCCCCAGATCGTGCGCTAACTTGCGGGTCGGTGCTTCACGGTCGCCCGAGATAATCACGATATGCTTGATGCCGCGCTGGCGCAGATCCGCAATAACTTGGTGCGCCTCCGGGCGTAAGGTTGGCACAAGTTCGAGCGCACCCACAATCTGGTTGTCACAGGCAACGAGGACGAGCGAGTGTCCCTGTGCATGCGCCGCCTCTTCTGCAGCCAGCACTCTCGGTGCAAGGGCGATCCCGGACTGCTGCATAAAGCGGTGGCTCCCCACCCGGATCTCGTTGTCGCCCAGGCTAACGGTCAGCCCAAAGCCTACCGCGTAGGCCGCGCTGCTTAGATCGGGAATGGCGATACCACGTCGCTCAGCGACCTCAATGATCGCACGAGCGATTGGGTGGGTCTGCTTATACTCAGCCGCCGCCGCCCAGGCAAGCACATCATGCTCGGCGATGTTGTCCCATGCGTAGATCTGCCTGACGTGCGGCTGGTGGATGGTCAGCGTCCCAGTCTTGTCGAAAACCACCGTATCAACATCTCGCAGGCGATCGAACGTGCGCCCATCCTTGATCAAGATGTGCTGGTACGAGAGCAGACGGAAGTAATTCAGTACCGCGAGCGGCCCTACGAGCGCCATACGCATCCCAAAATGGCAGGTGATGATCGCCGCCGCCGCCAGCGGCCCTAGGAACGGGAGGGTCGCCAGACTTAGCAGGAGCGTTGGCGTTACGGTGCGGTCAGCGAGCGCATCAGCCCGCATCTGCATATCGGTCTTATCGCTCACCGTCTTACGCAGGATCTGCCCGATCTGCGCTACCATCGTTTCGCTCCCAGCCTTATCGGCGCGGATCTGGAGCGAGCCAGTGAGAACCATCGTTGCTGCGAAGACCTCTTCCCCAACCCCTTTTTCTATCGGCTGCGATTCGCCCGTAAGCAGATGCTGATCCACACTTGCCGCACCCGCACTCACGGTACCGTCCACAGGAATCGCCTCGCCTGCATGCACCACGATGATGTCACCGCTGCGAATCTGGGCGAAGGGAATGCGTACTTCCACCCCCTTCACGAGCGTGTAGACAAAGTTCGGTTGCTGCTTGAACACATCAACCAGGCGATGCTGTGAGTCGTCTTGGATGCGAAACTGGAGTTTGAGGGCGAAGTGATTGACCAGCATCGTGATCACACCTAGCCCGTAGTTGCCGGTGCCAACACAGAACAGCGCAGTCAGACAGACAAGCAACGCGGCATTGGGGCGGCGGTAGCGCTGCATCTGCTGGAGCGAGAAACGCGCCAGCGGATAGATGGCGATCAAGACCATGGGTGCGATAATCACGCGAATTGCCGGGAAGAAGGTGGCGCTCAGAAGATCCAACCCAAAGATCGTGCCGGAGAGCCACAGACTGCGATCAACCTCCTCCTCAGTCTGGCCACGCGAACTTATACGCGGGGGAGCCGCAGGGCGCAGCCATACCTGGGCGCGGCGGATGCGCCGCCCCGCCGCAGGATCGCGCACCTGAACATAGATTTTGCCCAGGCTTCTGCTGAGCGCATCGCCCTGTCGCTGGCAGAAATCGGCGGTGCTCGTCTGCCATGCGCTGACCCGCACCTCAAGATCTTCCGTCGGTGGTGCGATCCATTGCTGATCAGCGGGGAGGAGCTGCTGGACAAGGGGCCTGTGCGAAAAAAGGGGGAACGAACTGACCCGAACAGGGATGACCTTGCGGATCGTGTTGAAAAACGACATAGAAATGAGCTTTACCACACCTTGTCGTCAAGCAGAGCGTGCGCCTTGGCTATAGCCTAGGCGATAGCCGAATATTACAAGGCAAGCGCCTTAAAAGCGCCTTACCCTGCTAGAGCAGTCCTACATAGGTTGTGAAGTTGGGGGTTGAAGCTCACGGCTGTTGCAACGTCGCTCGCGACTTCAACGCTTGGTGTGAGATCGCCGGAGCCGCATTGGGAGGCCAACGGCAC
>CAIRDL010000216.1 GCA_903877345.1 uncultured Oscillochloris sp.
CGGATCGCCTGCACGCCCATCGCATCAACCAACGGCACACCGCGCATACTCACGATCAGGCTGTGGTAATCGCCCGCCG
The DNA here is from genome assembly GCA_903877345.1 of uncultured Oscillochloris sp. Lineage (GTDB taxonomy): Bacteria > Chloroflexota > Chloroflexia > Chloroflexales > Chloroflexaceae > CAIWXH01. Next base: position 80 of record CAIRDL010000216.1, read on the forward strand.
TCTCAAACGCCTCAAGCACCGTCGTTACGCTGCCGAAGAAGAGCGGCCCGGTCAAATAATAGACGTGCATGCTAGGGCACGAAGCAGTGATGGGAAAGCCCTGGAGCTTCGTCGCGTCCACCGGCTCGTGGGTGACGGCGGTACTCGTCGCCGACTGGCGTAGATAGATCAGCGCCGAGATGGTAATCCCGATCAGAATAGCCTGGGTCAAATCAAGGGCTGCCGTGGCGAGCATCGTCACCACAAAACCCGCCAAGGCGTGCTTGAGTCGGGCGTTGACGAAGAAGTGAATGCTCTCCCACTCGTTCATGCGCCACGCGGTGATGAGCAGCACGCCGCCGAGGGCTGCCAGGGGAATTTGGCCGATTAGAGGCGCGAGGGCGAGGGCACTCAGCAGCAGGCCCAGCGAATGGATGATACTGGTGAGCCGGGTCGCCGCCCCACTTTTGATCGCCACGCTGGTGCGCGCAATCGCCGCCGTGGCAGGCACGCCGCCAAAGAAAGGGATGATCATGTTGCCGAGACCCTGCGCGATTAGTTCTTGGTTGCTGTCAAGTGGCTTGCCGCTCATCGTGGCACCCACCGAACCGCAGAGCAGGCTCTCAATCGCGCCGAGGGCAGCAATCGAAACCGCCGGGAGCACCAGTTCGTTCAGTTTGCTCCAAGGAATAGCATCGAAGGTCAGGCGCTGATCGAGCAAAATCGTGCGCGGAATGGAGCCGATCATCGGCACGTTCCAACCGGCGAAATAGGCGACCAACGCCGCGATGATGATGCCGACCAGCGAGCCGGGAATCGCCTTGGTGAGACGCGGCATGATCAGCATCGTCAGCATCACGATGCCCGCCAAGGCCAAGGCGCGCCAATCGGGAAGCGTCGGGTGGAGGAAATAGCCAAGCAGCTTGGCGAGCGCATTTTCGGCGCTTGGGGTGCGGATGCCGAGCACATTGTCGAGTTGGCCGATAGCGATAATCAGCGCAATGCCGCTCGTGAAACCAGCGATGACCGGCGTGGGAATGAACGAAATGTAGCGTCCCAGGCGGAAGAGGCCCAGCAAGAGCAAGAACAGCCCCGCGAGCAGAGAAGCCACCCAGATGCCACTCATGCCGTAGCGCTGGAACAGGAGGATGAGCACCGCCGACATCGCGCCCGTCGGCCCCGAAATCTGAAAGCTCGCCCCGCCCAGCCCACCAATAATCACCCCGGCCAGAATCGCCGTCACCAGACCAGCCGCTGCGTCGGCCCCCGCAGCCACCCCGAAGGCCAGGGCCAACGGCAGCCCTACGGCCCCCACGGTAATCCCCGCCAACATATCACGCTGAAAACTGGCCCTATTGTAGCCAGCAAACTCGCGGCGCAAAAGCGCCAACAGATGCGGTCGGAACGAAAACTGAGCCATTAGCGCGCCACCCTCCTTGGTACACGGAGCGAATTACCACTATATTGTAATATTCACATATTCTATGTATACAAGAACCGTAGCCGGTTGTCAAGCCGCAAGGGTGGGCAACGAGCTACGGTAGTAGGGGAGCCAAGGGGTTAGGCGGCTTTGGCGGGGCGGTGGCTCGCTTCGGGGCGGTCGGCGGGCACACTCTGAAGCTTAACGAGGTCGGTGACACTGACGGGGCCGTCGTCGAGCAGGCTGTAGATCTGGGTCTCGCGCAGTTCGCGGATGCCGGTGGCGAGAATGCGGAGCAATTCACCAACCTGGGCGGCATTCCAATCACTGCGGTTCCGCAGATCAGCCAGGATGTCGGCGATCCGCCCAAGCTGGATGCTCTGGCACTCAACGGCTAAAGTGAGACCAGTGACCCGCTGCTCGAGATTGGCAAGAGCGACCTGGGTGCAATCAGGATCCAAGAAGTCGTGTACGTCTTGCATAGGAGTGCTCCGGCGTTGATGTGGATGCGGACTCGTTAAAAAGAGTATACCGCGCCAAGCTGGGTCTTGTCGCCGGTACCTTCGTCCTAAGAAAGTGCTGTTTAGCCCGCATCCTCGACGGTGGCGGCGGGCAAAATGAAGGTAGCAGCAAGCCCTAGCACCCTACTTGGGGCGGGCATGAAACCGCAGTTCGGTGCTATCAACCACTGGCGTATAGCCGATGGCCTGGTAGATATGGTTCGAGATCGGATTGCGGAGGTCGGTGTAAAGGAAGCAGAAGCGGCGACCTGCGTCGAGTTGGGCCTGACTGAGAGCCGCGACGAGCGCACTGGCGTACCCGTGGCGGCGGTGCGCTGGCGGGGTGTAGACGGCACTAATGCGGATGCCGTTGGGCGTCGGGCCAGTCGTCCCCGCCATCGCCACCGGCCCTCCGTCATCCCACAGGGCTAACTGGCGACTTGTGCCGGTGAGCCAGCGCATAACCGAGTTGGGGCTTCTGTTCGGGGCAGTCGTACCGATGACTTCTTGATGGAAGGCCGGGAACCACGCCTCAAGCAACGGTTGGTCGTCGCTCGTGGCCCAGCGCATCTGGCCCGTTGGTAGGGTCGGCGGATGCACGGCGGTAAGTTGATAAATGCGCTGCTGCATCCACACCTCAACCGTGCTTCCTGTTTGTTCCGCCCAACGCTGGGCAAAGGGTTCTGCCACGAGGTGTGGCCCAATGACACCGGGCAGCGTGCAGTGCGCTTGCAAGAGTGTGATGGTGAGGAGCGGGATCGCGGTGGGATGGTCACTGTGGGTGAGTGCTAGGTTGTACGGCGGTGTCTGGAGGGCGACGAGGATGACGGTACCCTCCTCTTCCACCGTATACATCACCGGTGCGGTGGGGCCGTGGAAGTTTGGGTTCTGGCGCAGATCTGTGTAGAGGCCAAGGATGAGATTGTGCTGCGCTTCGCGGGCGAGCAACCATGGGGTGATCCGCTCGATAAACTGTGGGACAACCGTGTGGCGAACGATCTTCATGGATGACCTCCGAGATGGCGTGGCGGATTGTCCTTAGTTCGACTTTATCCATCTGCAGCGACCACACCGCTCGGTTGCGCACGCGGTGGTCGTTCTGGAACTGGCCATTGTGGCTCAGCCTCATCACCCGCCGCACCGCCGTGACCGTGCGCTTGCCCGGTGCCAGGATCGCGCCCGCCAGCAAGATCTTTGCTCATTCCCCGACCCGTTCACTGAATAGCAGTTCGAATGCCCGAAACACTGGTATCATCGTGTGTGGCAGGTTGCGCATGGCTTCTCCCTTCTTTGTTGTTGGGCCCAAGCTAAGCGTACCCTGCCTTCCGTTTCTTGTTTACCGAATGGATAAAGTCAAACTTAGAGTTCGATTCGGACGGCCATTTGACCGAAGTAGATCTCGTCATCTTGGCTCACCGCGACGCGACGGCCCGGGGGAAGACGGCGTCCATTCACATAGGTGCCGTTTGTACTGTCGAGATCTTCGATCTGCGGGCTTGGCCCAGCGAGATCGATCACCGCATGCGCCCGCGAGACGCCCGCCGCCGCCCCACGAAACGGCCCCAAATCTACATCGGGCATGTGCCCAGAATCACCGCCGCGTCCGACTACGAGTTCGAGCCGTGGGGGCAGCGGGATGGACTGCCCGGTGGCCGGAAGCACAAGGCGCGGTGTGCCACAGACGACATGCTCAGCGCCGTTACTGCCTTCGAGGGGCGGGGTAACACACTTGGGGATGCCCACGATCAGCGCCGCACCACAACTGTCGCAGAAGATTGTGCCGTCCAACGAGCTTGAGGAACAGTGCCAACAGGTGATCATAGGGGTTCCCCTTGGGCGCAACGGGGGAAAAGGCGCCCGACAGCGACAACAGTTGGCGGTCGAGGGCGATGCAGTGGTCTATGGTGAGGCTACCATTTTGCGATTACCATAACTGTAGGCGTTGCTATCGGTAGCGCAACCTTTCACGTTACCTTCGCGTCTATGGTTCACGGGACGTCAACCGATAACGCGACGATCTGTGGCAGGCTGCGCTGTTGCGGGTCGTCGTCGTAGCTTTGTAGACTGCACGCCGAGAGGAACACGCTATGGAAGGGTTTTTCGCATTGGCAACCGGGTTGGGTCTGGCGACCGCCTCGGGGCTGAACGCTTACCTGCCGCTGCTGACGATTGGGGTTTTTGCTCGGATGGGCTGGATTCAACTGGCCGAGCCGTTTGGCTTTCTCACCAATATTTTTGTGCTGCTGATTATTGCGGCGCTGGCGGCACTCAATTTTGTGGGCGACAAAATGCCCGCCGTGGATAGTGTGTTGCACGCGGGTGGCCTCGTGATCAGCCCCATCGCCGGGGCCATCCTTGCGCTGGCAAGTCAGGGCGAGTTGGCGACGATCAGCCCGCTCTTGGTGGGTCTGGCAGGGATTGTGGTGGCAGGTAGTACCCATGTGGCGCGCTCCGCTATTCGGCCTATCGTTACGGCTGCCACAGGTGGGACTGGCAATGTCGTGCTTAGTGTGATTGAAGATGGGGTTGCCTTTGTCCTCAGTTTCCTTGCTATCATGCTGCCGGTGGTCGCGTTGGTTGGCGTCGTGGTACTCGCCTTCGTCATCTTTCGCGCCTACCGCCACGCCGCCAGGGTCTGGCAGCAACGTAATGTGGTGAGCGGGAAGCCGTAACCCGCTTCCCTTGCCTATTGACTCCCGCCATAGACAGCGTGCTATAATCCAACCGGCGGGGTTCTTCGAGCATAGATCGCACTGGATGGCCCAACGTCAACGCAGTCTCAGTTCTTAAAAGGAGGGAAGCGACATGAACAATTACCCGACCAGCACCGGCCTCAAGAAGCCTGGGAAGTTACAGGCGATTGCCATTCTTGCCCTCGTAGACGGCATTCTGAGTATCTTGGCCGGGATTGGCTGGCTCTTCACCATCTGCCTTGCCCCCATTGGCATCTACTCCATCATCTCCGGTATCTTCGCCCTTATTTACGCCACCAAACTTCTGCCTGATGTGCCGACGGTGCGCCAGCCAAACAAGACGGTGGCGATCTTGCAGATTGTCAATATCATCAGCGGGAATGTCGTCAGCATCGTCGCAGGCATTCTGAGCTTGGTCTTCTATAACGACGCCGACGTTATTGCCTACTTCAATGCGCTGAATGGGCAACAGTACGATGTGCCGGCCAACTATCAGTAAGCTGAGCACGGGCGGTGGACTGTGCGGCTACCTACGTTGTGGAACCAAATCGAGCCGCATGAGTTGCTCTATCCGTCGAATTTGCTGACCCTGTTGCGCCTGTTGCTCGTTGCACCGACCCTGATCCAGCTTCGACGACCGGAGCGCCGCCGCACGGCCTTGGTCTACTTGGCCCTGGCGATGCTCACCGACGCACTTGATGGCCCCCTTGCCCGGGCACGCGGCGAAGTCTCGCCGCTCGGCAAACTCCTTGACCCTATCGCCGATAAGCTCCTGCTTGACGGCGCGGCGATCATCCTCGCACAGACCCGTGGC
>CAIRDL010000217.1 GCA_903877345.1 uncultured Oscillochloris sp.
ATGTAGAGCTGACCCTTGCGCGCCTCGGGGGCCAAGCTAACCGCAGGCTCGCCTTCCGCCACCAAATCGCTCCGCCCTTGTTTGACACCCTCCACGAGGCTTAGCTGTTCGGTGCGGGCCTCAAGTCGCTGCATGACGTGTATTTCCACTCCTTTTTACTCAGGCGATTATAGCACAGGCCCGCTTGCAGGTGCCGTTAGGAAGCGTGAGCGTCAGGGCTGATGCAAAGTCGCTCGCCGTGGGGCTGATGAGCTTCACCTGAAAGATTCGTACATGTGCAGGTGAGCCTGCTGCGCCCAAGCCAGATCAGCGTGGCCGGATTAAAAAAGCAAAGTTTATCAGCCCTCGGCTACGTCTACCAAGCCTGCTGAAGTAGGCTCAATGAGCCCGCGAAGGCGGGTTTCGCACCCGTAGCCAGAGGTCTATTCGTTTGTAAATTAAGTTTCCAAGTATTTCATACGCATAATGCTCTTTCCGTGGCTGGTTCGGCTGCATCGGCACGGGTGGGAGCAGATCTCCAATCAGGAAACAGGGCCGCTCATCAAAACAGATCACCGGATAGTGCGGATTATACGGTAAGGCATACAGTCACAGAATGCGCTCCATGTGGGAGAGAACCTGTGCATTCAGTTTCCCAATAGACCACGTCTGATTCTGATTCTGCAATCTAAAATCTGCAATATGCTCAAGCCCCCCGCACCGTGGGTAGGTTCGGAGGGCTTGACCATTTGCTGCACGACAAAAGCTCGCTACGCTACTTTGGCTGTCTTGAACTCCTCGGTGCCCTCGACGGCGTTCTCGATACGCGCCACGGCATCGCGGGGCACCACGGTCTTGAACAGGTTGCGGTAGGTCGCCCAACGGGCCAGCACTTCGGCCCCACGGGCGCTGCCGGTTAGCTCGACGTGGCGCTGGATGAGCTGTTGGACACGGGTGGCGTCACGGGTGCTGAGGGGCCGCAGCTCGACCAGTTGGGGGTTGTAGCGCTGCTCAAGGGTGTCCGCCTCGTCCAGTACGAAGGCGCTGCCACCAGTCATTCCGGCCCCGAAGTTGCGCCCCGTGTCGCCGAGAATGACCACCACGCCGCCAGTCATGTATTCGCAGCCGTGGTCGCCCACGCCCTCGACAACCGCCGTCGCCCCCGAGTTGCGTACCGCGAAGCGCTCGCCGACTTGCCCGGCGGCGAAGAGTTCGCCCCCCGTCGCTCCGTAGAGCAGCGTGTTGCCAGCGATTACATTCTTGTGCGGCGCGAAGCGCGACCCGACGGGGGGCGCGACCACGATGGTGCCGCCCGCCATGCCTTTGCCGACGTAGTCGTTGGCGTCGCCCGTCAGCAGCAGAGCCACGCCGGGGGCGTTGAAAGCCCCGAAGCTTTGGCCCGCACTGCCGCGCAGGGTGATCGTGATGGTGCCGTCAGGTAGCCCTTTGTCGCCGTAAATCTGCCCGATGGCCCCCGCGAGGCGCGTGCCGACCGAGCGGTCACGGTTGCGAATGGCGTAGCTCAGGCTGACCGGGCCACGGGCGGCGAGCGCCTCCCGTGTGTCCTGCATGACGCGCTCGTTCAGGCTCTCTTCGGCGGGCAGGGCGTTGCGCCCACCGTTGTGACTCCGCACCGCGTTGTTCGCCAGATGCGCCGACCCAATCACTGGCGTCAGATCCAGCGCGTCGGCTCCGCTCATGCCAAGCTGACGCTGGCGCAACAGGTCACTGCGCCCCACCGCTTCCTCCAACGAACGCAAGCCCAAGCTCGCCAACAGTTCCCGCACTTCCTGCGCCATATAGCGGAAGAAGGCCATCACCATCTCCGGCTTGCCGAGGAACTTGGCGCGCAGGTCGAGGCGCTGGGTGGCAATGCCCACGGGACAAGTGTTGTTGTGGCAGGCCCGCGCCATGATGCAGCCTTCGGCGACGAGCGCCGCCGTGCCGAACGAGTATTCGTCCGCCCCGAGCAGCGCGGCGACCAGCACATCGCGCCCGGTCTTGAGGCCACCGTCGGCGCGCACGCGCACACGCCCGCGCAACCCGTTTAGCACCAGGGTCTGCTGCGTCTCGGCGAGACCCAACTCCCAGGGAATGCCGACATTCTTGATGCTGCTGAGCGGTGCGGCGCCGGTGCCGCCGTTGTAGCCGCTGATGAGGATGGTGTCGGCGTAACCTTTGGCGACGCCCGCAGCGATCGTACCCACGCCCGCCGTCGCCACCAGTTTCACGCTAACGCGGGCGGTCGGGTTGACTTGCTTGAGGTCGTAGATCAGTTG
>CAIRDL010000218.1 GCA_903877345.1 uncultured Oscillochloris sp.
AGCTTGCCGAAGCCCACGCCCGTTGGCTGAGCTTGCCGAAGCCCGCCTCTCTACACCCCACCCGCCTCCGCCAACCCCGTCAGGGGCAAGGTCGTCGGCGTGCCCGCCACCTTCGGCCCTTGGCGCTCCGCCTCCGTCGAGGTTGGCAGTTCCGCTGCGGTAAACAGCGCCCCCGCCAACACTTCGTCGAGCAGCGCGGCAGCCTGCGGCATCTGCGCTACGGTTTGCTCCAACACCCAGAGCAAGTCGAGCAGTTCGTCATCAAAGTGCCACGTCGCAGGCCGCAGCGCGTCAAGCGGCGATGAGCTTTTGCCCGCTCGCTTTTGCATGCGGTAGCCAAGCCACGAGGCAACGACATGCAGCCCCGATACACTAAAGGCCCACACGTCCGGCGCGACGTTGCTGAAACGCCCTTTGCCGACCCAGAGTTCGCGTTGCGCCGCGTGGTAACTGAAGCTCTCCGGGTAGTCTGCTTCGTTCTGCGGCACGCCCACCTCAATCTGCGCGGCGCCATACGGCAACACGCCAGGGCTTTTCCCCATTGGCACGTACCGTTCGCCATAGGTGTGCAGCCAGAGCAAGTGCGCGCCCAGGTCAGCCACCGCGTTGAAGCGTGCCCAGTCTTTCGTCAGTGGCAAACGCGGGCCGGGAATGGTCAGTTCATCCCAAAAGCGCTCGACGTAGCGCGGGGTGGCGAGGATGCCGTAGGCATACGCAAACAGACGCTCCGGCGTTACTGGCGCACCGTAGCTGTGCGCCAACCTTTCAAGCAGCCCCGCCGGGAGATTCGCTTCGCTACCTGTTTGATCACGCCACAACGGAATGACGTGTTTTGCGCCAAACGAGCCGCGAAAATGATCTAGGTCAGGGATAAGGGCGGTTGCCGTTGCCGCTGGACCGTGGCCCAATACGTTCGTGAGCAGACTGCTCAGGTAGACTTGGCGGTTGCCGTGTGTCTGATGCAGCACCGGGCGCAGATAGTCGCCCAAGCGCGGGTCAACGAGCGCCCATTGGCGATCAAAGCTGCGAAAGGCAATCCGTTGTGCCGTGGGTGCAGGCGTATCTGGCGGCAGACTGCTCAGGGCCGGTTCGCGTTCGCCACGACCATCCAGCGCAGGATAGCGCCCACTAATCAGACGGTCGCGGCTCTCCTTGAACGCCGTGCGTCGGTCGCTCACGGTCAACAACGCGGCCCAACGCCGCCGCAACAGGTCAGCGCTCTCGCCAATTGGCCAAGCGCGTTTGAACTGCATCCCATTCGCCTGCCAGGGAAAGATCTCGGTGAGCAGCGGCCAGTCCCAATAGGCATTGGTTGAGGTGGGCAACAACGGCGCTTGCCAGTCGCGCAGGCACTCGCGCCAGGGCAAGGTGGCGAAGGTCGTCACGGCATCAAGGGTTGCCAATTTCTCCGCCCGTGTACCGGCAAGGCGCGTGTAATGCACCGTGGCGGGGGTTGCCGTTTGCGTTGGGCCGACGCGCACCCCAATGGCAATCGCAACCGGCGTCTGGATGGCAAAGACATTCTCGCTCTTGCGCGCCCCCAGACTATCGCCCTCCAAGTCAATGATCCAGAGTTCATCAAAGGTACGGCGCATCAGTTCGCGCATCCCGGCGAAACCAGGGCCGCGCAAATAGGACGCAGCGGTGATAAAACTGACGATGCCGTACCCCGGCTGCTGCTCGTAGACCTTCCAGAGCGCCCAGCGCCAGAAATAGACGTAATCGTTGTAGAGATTCTTGGCATGAACGCCCTGCCCACTCGCCTCAAGCGGCGTCAGAAAGTCAGTCAGCAAGGCGGGTTGAGGCGTCGTCTGGGCTTGCGCCGGGTCGCCAAAGCGCACCCAACCGCCCTTGCGGCGTTGCACGGGCGCACCGGGGTCAAGCGTCTGCCGATCATAAGGCGGATTGCCCATACAGACGAGGATCGGCGTCGTGCGCTTAATCTGCTGAGCGCGTTGCTGCTCCTCGCCGAACGGCTTATAGGGCAACGGCAGATAATCGTGCGGCTTCGTGTGCGGCGACTCCAGCGTATCGGCCAAATAGACATGCACGCCGTCCTTTGGCAGCGTCCCGCCCTCGGCCAACACCTGTTGGGTAAAGCGCAGATGAGCCACCGCATACGGCCCGACCAACAGCTCAAAGGCGTGCATATTCTGCGCGGCGGTCGTCGCCGCCGAAGCGCGTTTACCCTTGCCCTTCACCGCCGCAATCTGGGCCAGCCCGTGCTGCATCGCAGCGAGCAAATAGGTGCCTGTACCCGTCGCCGGGTCAAGCGTCAGCACACCCTCATCCACAAAGGAAAACGGCTTGCCGAAGCGCTCGGCGAGCAATTGCGCGACGAGGCACACCTGACAGCGCACGACTTCGAGCGGCGTGTAGTACACCCCCCGGTCATGCCGCATCTGCGGATCGTAGGCCGCCAAGAAATCCTCGTAGAAATAGAGCCAGAGGTCGCCCGCATACTGCGTGAAGAGGCTCGGATCAACCGCCACCAGCACCCGCTCCAAAAGCGCAACCGGCACTTCAAGCAGCGCACGGGCGGCCTCATCGCCAAGCATCCGCAGCGTATCGGCAAGCAACCGATGACCGGGGCGAATCGTTTGGGCAGCTTTCGCCACTGAAAGATCATCACTGCCCGCCACGCGAGCGAGCAGCAGCGCGTAGGTAAAAGTTTGCGCGTAGGCATCGGCAAACTGTTCATCGTCAGCTTCAGGAAAGAAAAAGGTGCGCCAATCCTGCGCGAGGCTCGCCACCGCCGACGTGGGATCGTGCAGCGCCCCTTGCACCTCTTCACGCAGGAGCCGACAGAGGGGGGCGAGCAATTCCGCGAGGGCACGCGGGTTCGTCGGCGACACGGGTGCCCAATGCAAGAAGTCGCGGAAGAGTTCAAGCAACCGAGCGGCGTCCTGCTCGGTGACAGCAGCGACCCCATCCTCAGTGACAAGCCCCGTGAGGCGCACGAGTTGGCCGCTGCGTTCGCCGTTGCGGTAGAGCGCCCACTCATTCCCATCGGTGTAGAGCAAATTGGGCAAATGTTTGAACTTCGCCCACTGCACCGCATCCGCGCCCTTGAGCTTTTCGGG
>CAIRDL010000219.1 GCA_903877345.1 uncultured Oscillochloris sp.
ACGTGGATGTTTCCGGTGGCGCGTGGTCGCTGCTCACAGGGTGGATAGGGGTTAGGCTGAGACATGGGCAGCGAAGTGCTTTGCTACCTCGGCAGCGCAGTGCGCGTTGCCAGGGTCAAACAGAATGCCGTTATCGCCGGGATAGGGCTGGCGGTGGTCATACTCGCCCTGCCAGATTTCCATCGGGATGCTGTCTTCGACAGGAAAGGCAGCGCAGGTACGACCATCCTGCTTACGAAGACAGTAGGTACAAATGGGACTGCTGCGCGAGATAGCAAACGATACATCAAGTGTGATACTCCCATCCGCGTTCATGTTAATCCTCACTGTATCCATAGGACATGCCGAATTTTAACGCAACACCAGGCTATCGCGCTGTCGTATGCCTCGTTGGTCTGCGCGTAAGGCGGGTCGGTAATCACCGCGTCTACACTGGCATCGGGCAGGGTATGCAGCACGTCCAGGCAATCGCCGTGGTGGAGGGTGTAGGTCATTCAATCATTCCCATTGGTGGTGCGGCAGGCCAGTCGGGGATTGACACGATGGTCACTTCGTTAGGCAGGAACTCCTGAGCACGCCACGCCGCCTCGATTTCTGGTACACGAAGGTATTTCCCCGAGATGTATCCTCGCCAATCCTTATTCAATTCATCAATGAGATCAAGAAATTTATCGTAATTTGAGTCGTCGTAATCGTGCGTCGTGTAATACACACGGCGAGGTTTCCACGCTGTGGTTCCACCGACAAGCACCGCTTCGTAGCCGCGAATGCCAATAATCGTCTCGACGCTCATACGGGCTTCCTTACGGCGTTATAGATAACGTCGAACATATCAGGGTCTTCACGCGCAAAGGCGAGTGGGTCGGTATAGAACCACTCTAGGCCCATCGAAAGCACTTCAGTTGCGTAGTAACTTCCGTTCGGGTCACGATACTGTTTCCCAACATACGCATCACGGAACTGGTCTACCCTTGTCATTTCCGACGCATTAAATTTTCGTGGTGCAAGTAACGCCAACGGAGTATCAGTCTCGCCAGCGGTGCGTCGATCCAAAAACGCCCGCACTGCATGCTGCACGCTAAGGTGGTTTTCTTCTAGCCAGTGCCCCATCTCGTGGATGGTGGATGGTGCAACGAAGTTAACAGGCTTTGCATTAGCCAGCTTAAACATATTCGTTCCGGGCTCATAAAACGAGCGATCTTGGGTAGTTGGCGCAACAGTTAAATGCGGCATCGGAAGTTCGACCATCCGCTCAAATACCTTAATACCCGTCTCAATTCCGGGCCGCTGCACGTCAGGCACCGCACTGTCAATGGTGTGTTGAACCTGCGTCGGGCTGTGTGTGTAGATCTGCGAACGAAGCAACTCAGGAGCTTCAGCCTCAAGTGTATCACGCTGGTACCTGAGATGATCAAGTTTTGTGCGCGTGGCATCAAGCTCTTTGCGAGCCTGTTGGCGTTCCTTGTGGGTAGGTGCCAACAACTTACGTTCCCCTAGCTCATCGCGGCGCTGTTGGAGCGCCGTGATTTCCTGCGCCATTTCAGCCAACTTTGCTTTGGTACGTTGATCAACATGCTCAAGCCGCGCACGAGCCGAAGCTGCGGGCGTTACTGCGGGCGGCATGGGCGGTGCGTGCGTTGGGCGCTTTATGGGCTTTGCATGTCCACTCTGAATCTCCCTCAAACTCCGCTGATACCTGCTCTTCCCCCACGTCGGATCGTGCCGTTCGCCCACCAGGTCAGCCAGCGTGAGCTTGCCCTCGGCGTAGAGCTGCTGCTTGCCAGGGCCAAGCATCGCCCGCTGGGTCGCCGCGTCCTGGTTGGCGAACCATTCCGCGCCGGTCTCGCGGGGTGGCGTCTCGCGGTCGCGCAGCAACGGTACGGGGCAGCAACGGCAACATTGATGCGATGCGAAC
>CAIRDL010000220.1 GCA_903877345.1 uncultured Oscillochloris sp.
GCACCCCCAAAGATGACCTTCGCGCCCCCAAAGATGACCTTTGCACCGCCAAAGATGACCTTTGCACCGCCAATGCAGAACAGGGGCGTCATTGGCATGGTGAGGGGCGTCATTGGCATGGTGAGGGGCGTCATTGGCAGAAGAGTCGGACACTATCACTGTTCCTATGATGGACAATTGGATGCGTCCGCACTTAACTTCAAAGTCTGGCGGCGGTGCGGGCAGCAACGTGATTAATCGGCTCGTCAGCGACCAGATCGGCACCATCGAGACGTTGGCGGTCAACACCGACCACCAAGCATTACGCGCCGGACGGGCCACCCACGACGCGGAAGGCACCATTCTTGCCATCCCACCCGACCACACCACCCGCACGCTCAGCGACCTTGCGCCCGCGCAGGTGCGGTTAAGCCCGCGTCCGGGGTTGCTGCTTCGGAATGACTAAGACCTCTTGCGACGGCTGACCACTGACCGCCGACCGCTGCCGGAAATAGTTAGGGACGCGGAAATTTTAAAGTATCCCGATACCATGTCATTCTGAGCGCAGCGAAGAATCCCGACCGGGACCCTTCGCTGCGCTCAGGGTGACATGATGCCCGCAATGGGATCATTAAAAAGATCCACTGTCCTTAGTGGTCAGCGGTCAGCCGTCGGCGGTCAGTGATCAACAGTCAACGGTCAGGCCATCCGGCGCGTGACTTTGACGTAGCACTAGCTATGCCCCGAAAAGTTGACGCACCGCGCTGCAATCGGCTACAATGTCGCCCGGCTCAGAGGTTTCAATGCACATGCTTTGCGGCGGGAAGTGTCCTGCCGCTGGTTTGGTTACAGGTTATGCAGAAGTTGACGGCCACCGCGATCCGCGAGCGCTACCTGAAGTTCTTCGAGCGCCACGGCCATACGATTGTCCCGAGTTCGCCCTTGGTGGTCGCCAACGACCCGACCTTGCTTTTCGCCAATTCGGGCATGGTGCAGTTCAAGGATGCCTTTTTGGGCCTTGAGCAGCGCCCGTACCGCCGTGCAACCACCGCCCAGAAGTGTTTGCGCGTCAGTGGCAAGCATAATGACCTGGAGGAGGTTGGCCCTTCGCCACGCCACCAGACTTTTTTTGAAATGTTGGGCAACTTTTCGTTCGGCGATTACTTCAAGGCCGAGGCGATTAAGCTGGCTTGGGCGCTGCTTACCGAGGAGTTTGCCCTGCCGGTCGAGCGCCTGTGGTTTACGGTTTTCGCGGGCGACGCCGAGGTGCCCGCCGATGAAGAGGCCGCTCGTCTCTGGATTGAACAGGGTGCCGACCCGAGCCGGGTGCTGCGCTTTGGGCGTAAAGATAATTTCTGGGTGATGGGCGAGACTGGCCCCTGCGGCCCCTGTTCCGAGATTACGATGTACATAGGCGACGATCTGGCGCAGATGTCCCCGGAAGGCGTCAACTCCGACGATCCTAACTATGTTGAGATCTGGAACAATGTGTTTATGCAGTACGACCGGGCGACGATGCAGCCCCTGCCTCGGCCTTCGGTTGATACGGGCATGGGCCTCGAACGCATGGCGATGGTGCTCCAGGGTGTCCATTCCAACTATGAAACCGATCTCTTTGTCACCATCATTACCCAAGTGATGACGGCCCTGGGCAGCGATGAGGCGCACTATCGCGCCCATTTGGCGCAGTATCGCGCCATCGCTGACCACGCCCGCGCCGTGGCTTTTCTTATTGCTGATGGTGTGCTGCCGGGCAATGGTGGCCGTTCGTATGTGCTGCGCCGGATCCTGCGGCGGGCGGCCTACCAAGGTCGCCAAATTGGTTTCGTGCGCCCGTTCCTGGCTGAGGTGGTCGCCACCGTCATCAGCGCGATGGGTGCCGCTTACCCCGAGTTGCTGGCCCGCCGTCAGTTCATTCTTGAGGCGACTGACGCTGAGGAGCAGCAGTTCCTCCGTACCCTCACCGGCGGCATCAGCCGCCTCAACGGGGTGCTGAGCCACATGCGCGCCGTTGGCACTACCACTATCGCCGGTGCTGATGCCTTCATTCTAAAGGACACCTTCGGCTTCCCGCTCGATCTCACCCAGAAGATCGCCGCTGAGCAGGGTCTGAGCGTGGATGAAGCGGGCTACGACCAGGCGATGACCGAGCAGCGCGAACGCTCGCGGGCGGCGACGAAGTTTGCTCGTGGCGGCGAGGTCGAAATCTGGGCCGACCGAGGCTTGCCGCTGACGCTTTTTACCGGCTATGACGAACTGGCCCACGCTGCGACGATCCTTGCGCTGGTTGCGAACGGCGATGAGGTCGCCCTTGCACATGTGGGCACGGCGGTGCAAATCGTGCTTGACCGCACACCGTTTTACGCCGAAAGTGGCGGGCAAGTCGGCGACACCGGCACGCTCAGCCATGCCACTGGGACGGTGC
>CAIRDL010000221.1 GCA_903877345.1 uncultured Oscillochloris sp.
AAAGAAGCGTTTGGGCGGATAGAGCGCCGCCGGATCGAGGCCACCGGAGAGCGTGCGCCCGCTGGAGGGCATGGCGACATTGTAGGCACGGGCGAGGCGCGTGATCGAGTCCATCAGAATCACCACATGGCGGCCATGCTCAACCTGACGCCGGGCGCGTTCGAGGGTCAACTCGGCGACCTTAATATGATCCTCCACCGGCTCATCAAAGGTTGCGGCGATGACCTCACCCCGCACCGAGCGCCGCATATCTGTGACCTCTTCGGGGCGTTCGCCCACCAGCAAGATAATCAGGTGGGCGTCGGGCGCATTGGCCGTCACGCCATTGGCAATCGCCTTGAGTAGCATCGTCTTCCCGGCCTTCGGCGGAGCGACAATCAGCCCACGTTGCCCGCGCCCCACTGGCGCAATCAGATCAATCAAGCGGGTTGGCAAAAGATGAGATTCAGTGGCGAGAATGATTTGCTCATAGGGATGCACCGGGGTCAAGCGTTCAAAGATCGGGCGCTTTTGCGCCTCTTCAGTGGGAATGCTATTTACCTGCTCAACCCACAACAGCGACGGGTAGCGTTCGCCTTCGCGGGGCGGGCGCACACGGCCCGCAATCATGTCGCCGGTGCGTAAATTAAAGCGGCGGATCTGCGACTGAGCGACATAGACATCATCGGGGCCAGGCAGCAAGCGCGGCCCCCGCAGAAAGCCAAAGCCCTCCGAGCCGATTTCGAGCACCCCACTGCCAACGGCGGTCGCGCCACTCTCAGGCGTCATGGTCGTATCTGCGACCATGACAACGGGTGCGACCCCGTTCTGCGTGACGGCATCATCACCCGCCGCACTCTTTTTCGATGAACGTGCCATGAATTGACTCTACTCCTTATAAGGGTTGGATACGCTTGCTTGCGTAATCATGGGGCAAATGCGCTTTAGGGAAGCGGAAAATTTAAAACGTCCCAGGCACTGCTTGATCCGTAATGCGTGATCCGTGACTAGGCCGTACCCTGACCGATCACGGATCACGCATCACAGGTCACGACAGCACAGTTAAAGAGATCCGCTTTCCCTACTCTTTGGCCGGTGTGGCGCGACAGCTTCAACCGCACGCGGAACCCAACAGTGGGCTGAAACCCACCCGACAAACGGGGCAACATTGACAACACCGGGGAGGAACCTTGGTTTAAGCTTAAGGTTTGCAGATACTTTGTGGTGGAGGCGTCTTGTCATTCTGAGCGCAGCGAAGAATCCCGACCGGAATCCTTCGCTGCGCTCAGGGTGACAGCGTTCCTTTTGCGCTACTGCGTCTTAGGGAAAATGATTGGGGCTTGCCATGCGTGCGGCGCGGGTTGGGTTCCCGCATAGCCTTACAAGAGCCGTGCCACTGCGGTGTGGCGGGGAGGGATTGGTCGCGCAACCGAGAGCGGTTGGGGGGCTTCTAGGGTAGACGCCCCCCGGGTTGAGTTCAGGTGAGGGATGGTTCGGACGGCTCGGACGGCTCGGACGGCTCCTCGGGACTTTCGGGCAGCAGATCAGGCGGGGGGAGCGTCCCTTCTTCGACTACAGACAGTTCACTACTTTCGAGGTAGCCGAGAAGCGCGAGGCGTTGCCGGATCTCTTCGACCCCCTTCGGGCCAAGATTACGGATACTGTGCAAAGCCCGATCATCAAGTTCGAGCAGGCGCCCAATCGTCGTAATATCGGCACGGCGCAGACTATTGTAGGTGCGCGTGCTGAGGCCCAGTTCGTCAATTGTGCGGTTGTATACATCAGCCGGGATCAGCCGCCCCGTCGGAGCCAGCACCTCAGTACTCGGTTCGGGCTGGTCGAAGCTGGCGATGCGCCCGAAGTGTTGGGTCAGCACTTGCGCGGCGTGCCCAAGCGCGTCACCGGGCTTAATCGTCCCGTCCGTCCAAATCTCCAGGGTCAAGCGGTCATACTCGGTATCGAGGCCAACGCGCACCTTTTCAACCACAAAATTGACCTGAGGCACCGGGTTGAAGAGGGCGTCAACCGCAATCTCGCCAATATTCAGGCCGCTATTGTTATCGGCCAAACTCGTGCCGCGCCCGCGCTCCGCCGTCAATTGCATCTCCACCACCGAGTCATCGTCAACCGAACAAAGGTAATGCTCGGGATTAACAATCTCAACCGTACTCGGGGCGTCAATATCGCGGGCGAAGACCGGGCCGGGGCCACGCTTGACCAATTGCATCGTCACCGCTCGCTCAGAGTAGGAGCGCAGACGAATACCTTTGACATTCAACACAAGTTGGGTGCCGTCCTCAAGCACCCCAGGAATGGTCGAGAACTCGTGAATGACCCCGCCGAGCTTAATCCGGGTCACCGCGGCCCCAGGGATTGATGAGAACAGCACGCGCCGCAGGGCGTTGCCGAGGGGACTCCCGTGGCCGCGTTCAAGCGGCTCGATGGCGAAGCGGCCATAATTCGTGCCTGCCGCGATCAGGGTCACGCGCGGCTGGATCATCAAGGGCTCCGGTTTCAGCATAGCGCTCTCATGCTACTCAGTTTACACGCTCTGGGATTAAACAACAACGCGGGCGGCCGCTTACGCGTCGCCCACTGAGGGTGCAAGTGGTTCAATTGTGACCACAGCGCCATTGTAACGCAGATCACTAGTTTTGCAAAATGCCGATCTAGCGCGTCACTACAATCTGGAGGCGTTGGCCCAAGTGAACCGAGCAGATCAACTCGAAGGTGCCGGGGCCGGCGTAATGCTGCACAAAGCGTTGCCCCGGCTCAATGCGGTACGGCCCAATCGTCATTGGTTCACTGTCATCATTGCGTACCACCAAGGTGTCGTACTGGCTCAGCTTCAACTCAAGCCGTTGCGGGAAGACCTCAAGCTGCTCACCGGCGGCGAGGCGGGCGGCGGTGCCTGGGGGTACGCGCACAACATAGGTGTGGGCTGCAATTTGCGCTTCGCGGAGCAGGAAGCCGCCCAAGCCTAGCGCCATTAACAGAGCCAGGGCGACAAGTGCGCTGGCGACTGGATGGCGGCGCAGTCGCTCACTCATGCACCAGCGCCCGCAGGTCGGTGACAAAATCTTCAACCGGGGTGCCGTAGGCGAAGACTTCGCGCCAGCGCCCGGCTTTATCAATCACATACGTAAAGCCTGAATGGTCAATCGTATAGCGCAGCGCCGACTCCGGCAGATCGTGCCGTTCGTAGGAGACGCCATACGCCTTGACAACGGGATCAAGGATTGGCTTTAGCCCCCGCAGACCCTTGAAACTCGGATTAAAAGCGGTGACATACTGCCGCAACCGCGCCGTGGTATCGCGCTCCGGATCGAGGCTGATGAAGAGCACCTGGATGCTCTGCGCGTCAGCACCCAAGGCGCGCATCGTCGCAGCCAAGTTCGCCAGTTCGGTCGGGCAAATGTCAGGGCAAGCGGTGAAGCCGAAGAAGATGACATGCACCTTGCCCTGGCCCCGTTGGGAACTGAGGGTAAAAGCTTGGTTGAGTTCGTCGGTCAGGGTGAAATCGGGGGCCAGCTTTGGGGGTTCAATGGCCGTGCCCGTCAGTTGGAGAGGTGCCCCACAGCCTACTAGGCTCAGCAGTATCAGGAGGAGGGCGATCCGT
>CAIRDL010000222.1 GCA_903877345.1 uncultured Oscillochloris sp.
GGCGTGCTGAACCGCGTCCTGATCACCGATTTGCAGCTCTGGGCCACCCCGGTCGCGCTGCTCTCGGCCCTGCGCTACCTGCTCGCACCCCTAAGCATCTGGGCGGGCTATTGGTCAGACACGCGCCCCATCTTCGGCTTGCACCGGCTGCCTTACATTTTGGCGGGCCGCGTGCCGATGATTCTCTCGCTGCCGTTACTTCCCGTCGCCACCGTGCTACTCGCCGCCGATGGCAGTTCCATCCTTGGTTGGGCCTTGGCGGTGGTTGCGTTTCTCATCTACGGCTTCGGCACGCTCTTTTCGGGCGGCGTCTTCCTGGCCCTGATCCGCGACAACGCACCGCCCGCCAGGCGTGGCCTCGCCCTGAGCATCGCGCAGATCTTTCTGGTGCTCAGCTTTCCCATTGCGGCGGTCGTCTATGCCAAACTCATGCCGGTCTACGACAGCGCCAACTTCTGGCGCATCACGCTGCTCGGCATGGCGATTGCGGGAAGCTTCATCGGCTTCTCACTCTTCGGGGCCGAGCAACGCGGTCAGACGATTGTCGCCGACCATCCGAACGAGCAACTGCCCTTCAAGGCGCTGTTACACGAAATGTGGGCCGACCGCCGCACCCGCTTTTTCTTCCTCTTCTTGGCCCTCGGTGCCCTGAGCGCCTTCGCGCAAGATGCGGTGCTGGAGCCGTTTGGCGGCCATGTTTTTGGCATGGATGTTGGCGAGACGACGCGCTTCAACGCCTTCTGGGGCGTGGGCGTGCTGATTACCCTAGTCGGCACCATCGTCGTCACGCGGCGGCGGCAAGCCCATGAGCAGACCAGCACCACGGTGATCGGGCTCATCCTGACGAGCGTGCCGTTGGCCTTGTTGGGTGTGGTCGCGCTTACGGCGAACCGCGCCCTCGTCATTCCGGTCATCGTGCTGTTCGGCCTCGGCTTTGGCGTCTACAGCGTTGGGGCGATGTCGCTCCTAATGGCGATGACGGCTGACCGACGGGCGGGCGCTTACTTGGGGCTGTGGACGATGGCGCAGTTGCTCTTCCGGGGGTTCGGGGTCTTCCTGGGCGGCTTGATCCGCGACCTAGCCTACCTCGCGAGTGGCGGCAATTACCCCATCGCCTACGCCAGCGTTTTCATCCTCTCTGCCGTGGGCCTTGGGGCATGCATTTTGCTCTTGTTGAAGGCTGATGTGGCGGGCTTTGCCCGCAGTGCAAACGTGACCCAGGTGCCAATCGCCTCATTTGCGGCTGCCGCCGAGTAGCGCTCAGTGCCATTCGGCGTTGGGCCTCGCATCGTCCGCTGCATAAATCGGCAGCGGCGGGCCAAGGGTGAGACCATCGGGGGTGAGCGGACAGAGATAGGCATAGGTCTCGACGCCCGCAGCAATGGCATGCCGCAGCGCCCGGGCAAAAGCGGGGTCAACCGTCGCGTCGGGCACCAAAGCCGTAGCTTGGTGGCGCTGAACGACAAAGACGACCGCGCAACGCTGCCCGCTGCGAGCCATCTGGGCCAAAAGCTCAAGGTGCTGGCGACCACGCTCGGTAGGCGCATCGGGGAAACGGGCCAAACCGGCTTCGACCTTCCCAACCGACTTCACCTCAACCACACAACTGGTCTGTCCTTCACCAAGGCGGAAATCGAAGCGGTGAGCGCCAAAACTCACCTCGCGCTGGATCTTGGTGTAGCGAGCGAACTGCGGCAGCGCGTTAACAGCGAGGGCGGCCATCACGAGCCGGTTGGGCAACTGCGTGTCGAGCGAGACCAGTTCATCGTGGTCATAAACGCCGACCACCTGGAAGGCCGTCTTGCGTCCGATCTCGTCACGGGGCGCGAGGAGCAAGCGAACGCCTGGGGTGAGCAGCTCAAGCAAGCGCCCCCGGTCGGCCATATGGGCGCGGATGACCCGCCCGTGGAGGCGAGCCTCAACCAGGAGTTGATTGGGGCGGGCGAGAAAAGTTGCCTCGGTTAAAGGGCCGCTGGCAATAAGGGACACGCGCACAAGCATAAGCTGACCAGACGCGGGGGCGACCCCCGCTCGACGGAGGGCGTTCGGCGCGAGTATAGCATAGGCTGACTCGGGCCGCTTTGCCGTGGGGGTGTGACCGTTACCGTTTGGGGACTAAAATCATGACCACTACTACTTTCGGGTTATTGGCCCTGTATCCCGCATTAGGACGGCATCTACCGAGCAGCACGGCGAAGGGTCGCGAAAAAGTATACCGACCCAGATTGGGTGGAAACGCCCTTTTAACGAAGCGAGGAATGCAGCGAAGGCTTCCCAATGCGGAACACTAGTCCCTACCGCGTATCGGTCTCCGTTACGGGTGAGCGTTACCGTTTGGGGACTACCTCGCCAAACCCCTCCGGCGGCCAGTCGAGCACCTGCCCCCGGCAGATCTGCGCCATCGGCACCTTGCTCACGTCGTAGCCGGCCAGTTCCAACGGACAC
>CAIRDL010000223.1 GCA_903877345.1 uncultured Oscillochloris sp.
CACGGCCACGCGCACCGCAGCGTCTAGCGGCGGGGGCGAAGATCTGACCCTTGTGACGGCGGTGGCGGCGCAAATCGCTGAGGGCGCGAACGGCTGGATTCCGCTCCTCGCCGTCGCGGCCCTCGCCATCGCCATTCTCGCCCTGGCGGTCTTCGCCTTTACCGACTGGCAGAGCTACCAACGGCGTGGCACGCGGCGTGGCTACCGGCGCCGCCGCAGCGCCTACGAGCGTTTTGCGGACGCCTTCACCCCGGAGGTCGCGCCTCCGCCCGCGCCACCCGTCGCGCCGCCTGTGCCGCCCGCACAGAGTACCGACGATGATCTGCTCCGTAGTTTGTTGGGTGAATAAGGCACGGTTCAGGGTAGGAGAGACGCAAGATCTTGCGTCTCTCCACCTTCGGAGCCATGCGGTTCGCCGCAAACGGTAAAGCCGGTTTGAACCATGCCTTGGGCACGTCTCAAACTGGCTTTGCGGCAAATCTGCAATCTAAAAGCTACAAGCCCCTACACGCCGTGCGCCACCTCATCGAGAAAATCGGTGATGATGGGGCGCTGGGCCTCCGCATCAATCAGGAAGGCGTCGTGACCGGCGCTCGTCGGCAACTCAACATGCTCCACCGGACGACCTTGGCGGGTCAGGGCGTCGGCGATGAAGCGCGATTCCGCCGTGGGGTAGAGCCAGTCGGTCGAGAAAGAGATCAGCAGCGTGCGGCCTGCGACACGGGCCATCGCGGCGTCAAGTGAGCCGTACTGCCCCGGTAGATCCCAGTAGTCCATCGCCTTGGTAATGTAAAGATACGCATTCGCATCAAAGCGCGTGTTGAAACTATCGCCTTGATAGTCGAGGTAACTTTCGACCGCAAACTCACGTTCGAGACTAAAGGCTGGTTCATCGTTGTGCTGCAAGCGCCGCCCGAACTTCGCCTCGAGCGATGGCTCGCTGAGATAGGTAACGTGGCCGATCATGCGGGCGACGGCCAAACCCTCGGTTGGCGGTTCGTGGCCGTAATAATCGCCGTTGCGCCAACGCGGGTCGCTCATAATCGCCCGGCGCCCAATACTGTTCCAAGCCATGGTTTGGGGGCTGGAACGGGATGCCGTGGCAAGCAACACGGCCCCACGGGCGCGCTCAGGGTGGGCGGTAATCCACTCCAACGCTTGGAAGCCGCCCATCGAGCCGCCCACCACCGCGAGGAGTTGCTCAATGCCCAGGGCGTCGAGCAGACGTGCCTGGGCATTCACCATATCGCCGACGGTAACGACGGGGAAGCGGGTGCCGTAAGGTCGCCCCGTGCGTGGGTCGCGGCTCGCCGGGCCAGTTGAACCGACACAACTCCCAATCACATTCGAGCAGATCACAAAATAGCGATCTGTATCGAAGGGTCGCCCCGGGCCGATCATCATGTCCCACCAACCGGCTTTGCGGTCGGTGGAGCTATGGCGTCCGGCGGCATGGGCGTCACCCGACAAAGCGTGCAGGAGCAGAATGGCATTGCTGCGGGCTGCATTGAGCCGCC
>CAIRDL010000224.1 GCA_903877345.1 uncultured Oscillochloris sp.
AAGGCTTTAGCCGGCTGAAGGCTTGACGCCCCTTCACCACCCTGAGAGGACTGTTCTCTAGCAACCATGCATCGAAAGAGCAACGCCCCTTGTCTTGATGCCACGTTGGGCTGCAAGGATGTTACAATACGGCCCATTCACCTCTTCGCCTATCCCTTGGCTACAAGCCCGCACCATGAGTACCACAGTGCCCAATGCGCCAGAAATACCGCGTGACGACCAAGGCCGTTATCGCAGTGCCCGCCTGCCCTCGCTGCGGGGCGAGAACATTCTGTTACCCCTGCGCCTCAATCAAACGGGCAAGAGCGAGGCGTGGCAACGGCAGGTGCATGCTGCCGACACGCTCATCGTCCTTGATCTGTTTTGTGGCGCTGGCGGCATGAGTTGGGGCTTTGAGTCGGCTGGCTTCTTTGTTGCCGCCGGCGTTGACCACGAACCCCAGGCGACGATGACCCACGGCTACAATTTTCTCTCGAAAGGGGTTGCCTGCGATATTCGCACGCTTGCCGACCCGCGTGATCTGTTGGCGCAATTGGGCTTGCCCCGCGTTGACGTAATTATCGGTGGCCCGCCCTGCCAGGGGTTTGCGCGTATTGGCAAGGGCAAAATTCGCAGTATTGAACTTGATGGCTACTACGACGAAGTTCTGAATACCCTGTACCAAGAGTTCATGCGTTTTGTCGAGGTTCTCGAACCGCTCGCCTTTGTCATGGAAAATGTACCCGAGATGGCACGCTACCAAAACGGGGAGATCATACGGCGGATCAAGCGCCACTTTAGTGCCTACACGATTGACTCGCGCATTCTGAACGCCGTGCATTTCGGTGTCCCACAGCGACGGCAGCGCCTCTTTGTGCAGGGCAACCGCATCGGCCAACAGGTGTCTTGGCCGAAAACCCAAGCTCTGGTGCAGTTCGTCACGGTGCGCGAGGCGATTAGTGATTTGCCTGTCCGCACGCCACCTAGTTTGGTAGAAGAACTGCCCTATGAACCACAGCAGCCACTAACGGTCTATCAACAGAAGATGCGTAAGGGCGTGCCCCGAGATCAAACGGACAAGATCTTCGACCACATTATTCGCCAAGTGCGGGACGACGACCGCATCATCTTTTCATTGCTGAAAGAGGGACAAAAGTACCGGGATCTGCCGCCAGAATATCAGCGCTATCGCACCGACATCTTCGACGACAAGTACTCACGGTTAATCTATGATCAACCGGCTTGGACAGTGACCGCGCACATTCGGAAAGATGCCTATCGGTATATTCACCCAGAATATTGCCGTACCCTTTCAGTCCGCGAGTTCGCCCGTTTACAGAGTTTCCCGGATCATTTTCGCTTCGCTGGCCCCCGAACTGAGCGCTTGCGCCAGATTGGTAATGCAGTGCCGCCGCTCCTTGCACGCGCCATTGCTGTTAACTTGCACAGACAGCTTGCGACGCATCGCACCAGACAGCGCCAAAGTGAAGAAGAGCAACAGTGGAGCAATCAGGGGTATGAGCAAAGCTCTAGGCGGATTGCCGCTGATTAACAAGGGCCAAAGCGCCAATGACTGACTGGCTCAAATTCAGTGACCGTGATGAGGCCATCTACATCTTGCGTCAGCTTTTGCCACCCGAGGCGTTGCGTAAAGCTGTAGACCGCGAGATTGAGCGCATTGTGATGACCTCGGAGCAGGTTCAGGGGCTTTACAAGTCCAGGATGGATGAGACGGATCTCCCGGAGTTTCTTGTAGATCTCTACGGCGTTGATCTCCTGCAAAACAAGGCATTGCGCGCAGCCTTGGCAACCACACTTACCGATGAGGCGTTAGCTGCCCTCGTTGCTTGGGATGGCGATAAACCACAGAGCCGACGTACTGCTCAGGTGGAGCAAGTTGCGGCACGACGATGGCATCCTGGCAAGCGCTGGGCACGCTATTTCGCCACAACCTTCGGCTTGCCAAAGGTTTATGCCGGAGTGGTTGGGAGTCCGGGTGGGCCGCCCTACGAAGACGTTGAACCCCATATTCCACTCCCTGTGCTGCACGACTATCAGCAGGAGTTGGTTAGCAGGTTGCATCAGGTTCTCACTGCGGCAGAGGGACGCAATCGTGCGTTGCTGAGTCTGCCTACGGGTGCTGGTAAGACAAGAACCGTTGTAGATGCCCTGCTTAGTTGGTGGGGCCGTCAGGACGATGGAAAGTCCTTCATCCTTTGGATTGCCCAAAGCGACGAACTGTGTGAGCAGGCGGTTCAAGCTTTTCGTGAAGTTTGGGTTGATAGTGGCGGAAGGGGTGTACGGAACCTGTTACGGATCTACCGTTGCTGGGGTGAAACGAACGCCCTACCAGAAGCCTACGGCGATGGGGTGGTCGTTGCCAGTATCCAGAAACTTTACGAGATGATCGCTACTGATGCAGGGAGCGAACTCCTCTCGCAGTTTGCCGACGATACTTGCGCGATTGTGGTTGATGAAGCGCATCACGCCGTAGCATCGTCTTACTCCGCTGTGATGGAGACGTTCGGCATTACCTTTGGCCGCGCACCAGAGACGCCAGTGCCCCTTATTGGTCTTTCCGCCACCCCGTATCGCGGGGTTGACCGTGAGGAAAATCGGCGCTTGGCCCGACGCTTCTACAACCAACTCTTGATTCCGGCGTCTCTTGGCGAAGATCCCATCAACGTGTTGCGCGAGCGCAGAGTCCTTGCTCTCGTTGACCATCGAATTCTCGAAACAGGCCGCGAGTTTGAGATGACTGAGTCAGAGGAACAACGTTATCAGCGCGTCGGCCAGATTCCTGAAAGCTTTTTACGCAAAATCGGTGAAGATGCACAGCGTAATGCGCTGCTCCTGAAAACGATGCTAGAACTACCAACCGATTGGCCTATCCTCTTCTTCGGCTGTTCAGTCGAGCATGCCAGTGCTGTAGCTGTACTCTTGCGTCGAGCTCGTCGTACCGCCGCAGTGATCACTGGGGAAACCCGTCGGGCCACCAGACGCCATCTCATTGACGAGTTTCGCACTGGTCGTATCCAGGTACTCTCCAATTATGGTGTCCTCACCACTGGCTTTGATGCGCCGAAGGTGCGTGCTGTGGTGATTGCTCGACCAACGACTAGTGTGGTGCTCTATGAGCAGATGATTGGTCGTGGTATGCGTGGCCCGCTCAACGGTGGCACCGAGACTTGCACGGTGATTGATCTCGCCGATAACATCAGTCGCTTCGAGGGTCAGATGGCCTATGCCCGTATGCGTGATGTTTGGCGCTAAGACAGGGTTCAATCCGGCTTGACCGTTGACGTAATTCGTAGGTGCGGTTGCAAGCCGCACCTACGTGAATGAATCAAACCGTCAAGCGCAAACGCCCCGTCCTAAAACTACAACCCCAAGGGCTGCACAATGCACACGAACTATAGCAATCTTCTTGGAATCGTAAAGGGGAGTCAAGGCTTTAGCCGGCTGAAGCCTTGACTCCTCTTCACGACCTAGATAGGACTGCTATAGCAAGGCTGCCGACAAGCTTATGGCGTGTTCCCAAAGAACCCCGTGCTGGGTAAGTTCGGTAGATCACACACAAAGGCGCGGTCGAGCATCCGGTTTGCGAACTCACATGAGGTCTCGGCGACCAAGCCGCAGGCGTGGCAAGCTGCGCCCTTGATGTGGCCGGTTAGCAGAGGATTGTGTTCAGTGCAGAGCGGATCTGATGAGCACCAGCGTGCATTTTCGAGTAACGCCCGCAGGGTTGCATCAAATCTAGTCTGTAAGCCTTGCTGCACCAACCCGCCCAAGCTTCCGTCAGAGTCGGCGCTGGCAGTGTAAATGAGCAGCCCGCACATATCCGGGCCAGCGTAGATGCGCTCACGGAGCGATGATGATGAATAGCCACAATCCAGGGAAAGCTGGCGAATGAATAGGTGCGCCAGCGTATGAATGAGCACAACGCGGGGCATCACCGTGGCAAGGGGCTTTAGTCCACGCTGTTCTCGCCATTTGTTATTGGCCTGGATAAGCCCAGACATCCGCTGTTGTACAGTCTGTCGCGCTTCCCATGCTTCCACACGATCCTGCTTTAGCTCAATGAAGATGCCTTCGCCACGATGCTCGACAGCAGGCAACCAGTCTTGCGGGTTAGCCATAATCGGGGCAAGAGGCGCATCCACATGGTCAGCATCAACGGGATCAATCCGCGTGAAGCCGCGTAACACCCGTACCTCACGAAGACGGTGCGCCAAGATTACATTTTGCAGGTCGTTCTGGAATACGCTAGGCACTGGCTCGGCACAAATCTGGAAGTCTGAGTGGCTGATGCCGCTCCCAGGGTTACGAAAGGCCCGAAACTCTTCTTGACGCAAGGTGTTGATCGTCGTCGTACCAGAGATGCGCTCTTTGATAGCGCGGAGTACATCTTCAAGATTGAAGCCGAAGAAATCTGGCAGTTTAGCGATAAGCCGCTGTTGCAACTCTTCATCAGTGGCAATAGACAGAAAGGTGTTCCAATGATTCTCAAGGGCAGCCTGAACTGGACTCGTCCAAGGTGGAATGGAGAGCGCACTCAGAAGACTTGAGAAATAGACATTGGAGGCACCCCGCAAAACGCTACGCGGTTGGGCTGTGCAATGGGCATCAGTCGCCCCAGGCAACCAGGGATGCTTGCCACTACATTTACTCCCTAGCGCTCGTGCGCCAAGCGCACCAGCAAGTGACTGTTGTTCACCACAAGTCGCGCAAACAACTATCAGGTCAGCTAAGGTGGCCGTTCGTCCTTGGTTGCTCAGCCGAAGCTTCGGCTTGCCAGTACATTTTTTGCTGCGATGTGCCCACCAGTCCCAGGGAAAATCATTGGCATGCCCTTCAGGGCAGATGACAATCAGGCGGGCCGGGTACGTATCTTTGCCACACTCTGGGCAAGTCTTCGCCCAACTGATCAGGTTACACTCTTTGTTGATACAGACCCTGTGCCGTGGGAAGCGAACACTTGGTATATCACCCCCGAACTTGCCAAGAGCTGGCGCACGAAACTGCTTGACCTCCAAGGCATGTTCAAGCCGTGGTTCGTGGATGATCGCGCCGAGTGGCCAACGATCAATCCCGGCGATCATGACCGACTCTTCAGGGAGATCAACAACCGCTCCTGGGCCAAAGGTCGTGATGATTTGGCTTGGCCGCAGCTTGGCACCTTTCGGCGTGTAAGAGCGAACCCCGGACGAGTTTGGTTTGAAAGCCATCTGTGCGTCACTCCTCCCAAAGGATGAATAGTTGGGCTTGACCTTCGACCTCACGAAGCGAATTGAGCGTCCCTCGCGAACCCCCAGGCCGCTTTTCCTCCGCCGGATGGATCAGCACTGGCGTTGCGGCAGTTTTCTGGTAGGGATTCGGACAGTAGCGCAAGTTCCCGTGGTGTTGGTTCGCCATGTGCTGCCACCAAGTAAGCAATTCGTCAATCTGTGCATCAACTTCGCCCCGACTGGATGGGTCAACCACGTCAACGCGCTGTTGAATCTGCCGAACAATCTCCTGAGCAACCGGGTGGTGCGGGTCAAACTGGCTTGCGGCATTGTTCGCCGCCCAACTCTCTTTCAACAGCCGCGCAAGGGCAATGAACACCGCATGGAGCGCACGATCGCGTGCGCGAGGCGCAAAGGGCGTAACGCTGGTCGCCTCGACGTGCCGATAAAGCGCTTCGTGATAGGGATGGAAGCGTTCGTAGTGCGAGATGTCACGCGGGCGCGACCAGTTGTAGACGGTGACAATTAGCCCCGGGGCTTCGAGCCGCCGCCCAACACGACTGGTCGCCTGAATGTATTCGGCACTACTTTTGGGTTGGCCGTTCACCACCATTAGCCCAAGCCGGGGCACATCTACGCCGACTGAGATCATGTTGGTTGCCAACAAGACATCCAAGGCACCCTTCGTGCCGCCTTGAAGTTCTAACTGCTTGAGAATGGCAGGAATGCGCGTTGAGGGCACGCGACTGGTTAGCTCGCAATCTTCAGCGGCGAGGTCGCGGAGCGGTTTGTTGCGCTGACGCGCCAAGAGTTTCATGCGCTGCACGATGTCATCTTCCACCAAGCGCAACGCACCCCCAAGCTCGCGCAAGCTGTTGAAGTAGCCAATCAGCGTGAAGTAGGCGTCAGCCACGTCTTGACCGTACTCGGCCAGTAATTCCCCGCCAACTTGCAACAGAATGGCATACACGCGCACCAAGGCGGTCTTCACACTACGCCCAGGCGCGAAAATGCCGAGGTAACTGCGGCCCGGTTGTTGCTCAAGGGGCTGCGCTTGGGCAAAGAAGGAGTCGCTTGCCTGGAGGCCCGTTGGCGGAAAGAGTTGTACCTCTCGGGCAAACAGCCCGCGCACTTGCTCACTCGCCCGCCGAATAGTCGCGGTTGAGGCGATGATCTTGGGCCGAATAGTGCTGTCATTCGTGCCAGCCCGCGAACACAGCACATCAATCGCCAGTTCGTACAGCCCGGTCAGCGTACCCAATGGCCCGGAGATGAGATGCAGTTCGTCTTGAATGATCAACTCCGGCGGGAGAAAGGGTGTACAGTTTTCCACCGCGCTGGCTGGTTGGCCTTTGTTCGCCCGATGGTTTCGTGCGTGTTCTTCGGTCGAGACCAAGTAGCCGTGCTTTGGGCAGTGCCGATCCACACGCCCGAAGAGTGCCATCGTCTGCGGCTTCCAGGGAAGGCGGGCGAACTTGTCAGCCGTCGCCAACAGCAGGGTCGGGCAAAAGTGATAGATGTCCTCATCCACCAACAGCGTGGGAATTGAGCGGTCTGGCTGACCGATGGGACTATGAAACTCGCAGCCTTTCCGTGGACATACGACGAGCATCCGTTGGCGTTCTTGGTCAATGACATAGTTCTTTATGCCTAATGCTTCGCCACACCACGGGCACGCCGGGAGTTGCATCGGGTTGCCTTCAAGCACTGGCTTGCCACGCCGCAACTTCTCAAGCGCTTCTTCGGCCCCTTCGTCACCCCCAATGCTGTTAGGCGTCGCCCCTGCCCCTACCCACAGCCCAATCGAGATTGGTTCGTGTCCCCAAAGCTTGGGCGCACGGCGGCGCAGATATTCACATGCACAAATTAGCGTGGCTGCCCGCTGAAACTGTTGCGTTGTGAGCAGACGCAGGGTGTAGCGCATGATTACCGTGATGCCCCCATCGCCGCGTTGCCCGTTGATGGTGCCGCGTAGACGCCGCAGGCCGATGGTAAACGCGGTGAGGCCCAAGTAAGCTTCGGTTTTCCCGCCACCAGTCGGAAACCAGAGCAGATCAACACTCGCACGGTCGCTGTGCTCTGGTTGCGCCAGACCAGCCAGATTGAGCAGGATGAAAGCGATTTGAAAGGGTCGCCATGTGCCTTCTAAGGTGGGCGCAGATAAACGTTGGCCGCCCTTTCGATAGGCTTCCGCCCACGCACCATGCGAACGCTGAAGCAGCATCGCCTGATTGGCAAAGCGAAAGGCGGCGAAGATTTGGGCATCGCTTTGCAGCAACGTCAGTCCAACGTGCATCCGTTCCAAGGCTTCGCGACAGCGCGCCAATTGTTTCTGCGCCAGTGGTTGCAGGGCAACGTCTAGACCACCAACTTCGGCGCTCCGTTCAGTAAGCCACGCTGCATAGGCATCAAGCAACGGTTGCAGTCTAGTCGTAACCTCGGTGGCGGTTTTTGCGTCAGCGAGGGCCGCCATTTCGAGACCGGGTAGCGCGTTTGGGGTGGTCATCGGCAACGCATAATCGGGAATACTGGCGGTCTGGAGCCAGCCACACTGGTCGGCTACCACGTCGCCCCACGTGACCGCACAACTATGCCCGACGGCAAACTCGTAGCTGTCACGGTACAACAGCCGATACATTTCAAGATCGGGGTCATTCGGCACCGCCCCCGTTGGCACCCGATGACGAAACGGACGTTGATCTGTAGCAGCGATAATCCGCAGTTGGGGTTGGAAGAGACACTGGGCGTCATCCGGCGGTTGCTCTGGCACAATCGGGTTGCGATTAACCAGCGAAAGCGTGACGATAGTGAGATCGGCCCTTGGGCGCACTGTCCATTCCAGGCGTGCGCCGCCCGGAAGATCATGCCCGTCTGATTTGGCAAGCGTGAAGGGAATGGGCAACGCAATCTGTTCACGCTGCCACTGCTTATCAACACCATCAGCACGCCGGTAAAGGCCATAGCGAATGTGGGCTGTCAGGTGCGTAACGCTTTGCTCAACAGCGAAGGACAAACCGATAGCCGCAGGGTACATCGTTTGGGCAAAGCTGACTTGGGGTTCGCCTTCATCATCGGCTTCATCACCACCGACACCGAGCCGCTCGTCTTCTTCGCTGTCGTCGGTACTTTGCCCAGCCGGATAGAGGATGCCAGTGAGGTATTGAACTGTCGGACGGTCGCTAAGCACTTCTTCAGGGGTATGGGGGCCAACCAGGTCGCGGCGTAACTCGGCAATGAGGCGGTCGCGTAGCTCAGCGGCGGTAGGGTGGTTCATCGGGGCGTGCGAATCCTTTCCTGCGGGCGCGGACGGACGCTGGGGAAAGCGTTGGCTTCGACAAGCTCAGCCAACGGACGACAGGCTCAGCCAACGGACGCTGGGGAAAGCGTTGGCTTCGACAGGCTCAGCCAACGGACGACAGGCTCAGCCAACGGACGCTGGAGGGACTCTGAACGGTCAAGCGAAAAACGGTGACCGCACC
>CAIRDL010000225.1 GCA_903877345.1 uncultured Oscillochloris sp.
GGCCGCCTCAACCTCGGCCCGCACCGCTTCCGCATGAGCATCCGCACGACCAGGCACCTCGGCCTGCACGCGGGCGACGATCTGTTCCACCGAGAGCGGTTGGCGGATCAGCCAGCGGTTGAGGTACGGGATCAGGTTCCAAAGGTCAGGGGTTGGGGGTTGGAGGTCGGGGGTTGGGGGTTGGAGGGCAGATGCCAGCGCATGTGGAGCGCAGTACGGGGCGATCTGGGCCACCGTTGCTGCCGAAAGATGGATCGGCTCCGGCAGGGGGACACCATCTACCTCAATAGACAGAGCCATACCCAACACGGCATCATCTGCCCCCTGCCCTCTGACCCCTGAAACCTGAAACCTCATCGCTGGCACCTCCTCTAGCGCTTCGCTGATGACCTGGATGCTCGCGGGGAGTGCGCCAGTGAGCTTGCCAAAGAAGACTTGCACCGCCTCGTCGCGCAGGCGACGGCGCTCCTCAGCGCTGATCGTCTCGTCGGCGATGCTCTTAATCGTGGCGGAGGTGCCGACCGGGGTGAGTGATGGGAAGCGCCGGTCGCGCACGTCGTCAGGTGGGCTCGTGCGCCAATCTTGGCGGGCGCGGGCCAAGTGGGCGCGCAGGCGACGCACCAGCAGCGCGATATTCGTCCCCAGCGTGCCGCGATAGGTATGCACCTCATCAAGCACCAGAAAGCGGCAGCGGTGGTTGGCGAAGATGTCATCGCGATCCGCTGGGCGTACCAGCAGATACTCCAGCATCATGTAGTTGGTCAGCAAGAGGTGCGGCGGGCGCTCCCGCAGTTCACGCCGACGCGGTTGGGTGGTGCTGCGGTCGTACTGGGCAACCGTGACCGCCCCGGCCCACCCCGACTCCTCCAGGTAGCGCGTGATACGCTCCATCTGGTCGTTCGCCAAGGCGTTCATCGGGTAGATCAGGATGGCCGTCAGCCCCGGGTGCCCGTTGAACGCCGAGGTGTCGGCGATGGCGTTCTGCAACACCGGGAGCAGGAACGCCTCGGATTTGCCGCTGCCCGTGCCGGTGGTGACAACAACGGGGGCGGGAATAGGGGCGAGCAGCGTCTGAATAGCGGTTGCCTGATGCTGGTAGGCGTAAGCGCCGCCGGAGCGGGCGCGCATGACCCTGGCGAGGCGCGGGTCAAGGCCGAGGGCGTCCCATGCTAGGCCAGCGCGGAAGGGCCGGTGGGCCTGGTAGAACGGATCCTGGGCCAGAAAGCGCGGCTCGTCGAGGGCTGCCTCCAACGCCGCCTTGAGGGTCGGATCTTTGGCGCGAAATTCGCTCTGGAGGTAGCTGCGGTACTCGTCTGTTACCTGCGCCAGCGCGAGGATGGGGTGGATTCCAGGGGGCAGGGCAGCAGGTTCCAGGGGTCGGGATTCAGGGGTCAGATCAGGTTCCAGGTTCCGGGTGTCAGATTTCAGGGGTTGGGCATCAGGCGCTGGCACCTGAAACCTGAAACCTGAAACCTGCCCCCTAGCACCTGCCCCCTGCCCCCTACCTTCGACCCAAGCACGAAGGTGCGCGGCGACCGTTGCGCTAAGGGTCGCGACATCCATGATCGCGCCAAGCTCGGCGAAGCCCCAGTCGGCGGGAATGGCGGCGAAGAGGGCGGCGAGGTGGGCCGGGGCGATATTGGGGACGCCGCTCCAGTCAAGCTGGAAGACCCGCTGAGGAAGGGAAGGACTCAGGGCGCGCAGGGCGGGTTCGCCTTGGGCCAAAACATCAGCGACGCGCAGCGGGATGCTCATTGGTCACTCCTCTTGAGGGGGCAGGGGTCAGGTATTCAGATTCCATTTCGTCATCAGTTCGTCCTCGTTTCGGCCACCGCCAGCACCTCGCGCTCGACGTAAGCGCGGAGCGCGACCGGGTCGGTGAAGAAGCGGTAGCCAGTCTGGTTGACCAACTCTTCGACCTCCTCGCCCTCGTTGAGCAGCAGGGCGATGGGTTGACTCAGACCCTCCTGAATCCCCCGTGGCCAGGCTAGGTCGATCACCGCTACGGGCGCACCGCTTTCGGGGTGGAATAGCTCGTACAGTTCATCGCCGCGCGGCAGCCCTTGGGCCTCGACCCAGTCGTTACACACGCGGATCTGCTCCAACTCTTCCCCATCAGCTCCGCCAGGCACGGGCATCGGGTGTGCCGCACGCTCCAATGCCGGGTCAGCGACCAGTTCCGCACTTGCCGTACCACCAAGCAGACTGTCAAGGAAGGTATTGGCCGCTTGCGCGAGCAACACACGGCGGGCCGCGAGGAAGTCGCGGTAGCGTTCCATCTTCCACAGTTCCGGATCAAGCGGGATCCACTGCGAGGCCAGCGCACCGGGATATTTTGCTTCGACCTCGGGGAAGTACTCTTCGGGAAGCCGGTCGCTGATCTGAAGGTTAGTATGCTGAGTGAGAAAACAGAAATTGCCAAGCGCGTTGACTTCGCCCCGGCTGTGCTTCCGTTTGTAGAGCTGGGCCTTGGGGAAGATGTGATGCACCTGGAGCCAGTTGAGTTTACCAAGCATATGGGCGTTCAGCTCAAGCCCGCCGTTGCCCCAATCGCGGGCCTTGCACACACGGGTCAGTAGATAAAGCATCGGATAAAAGCGCGCACCCAGACTATTGGCGGCAAAATCATCGGGGCGCACCAACAGGTCGCCACGCCAGCGCCGCACCTGGCTGATCAGGTTTTCGAGTGGGTCACCAGCAGCGGACAGCGCGTTGAGATCTTGGCTGAGAACCGACTCGGTTGAGCCAGCGTAGCGTCCCCAGAGCATGACGTGAATGTAGAAATAGAGCAATTGGTTCAGCTCGTGGGCATTATCGAGGTCCCCCCCACGGGTGACCAGATAGCGGGCCAGCACCGGAAAAGCGAAGCGGCTTCCCAACACACGGTGATGATCTAACCCTAACCGCGATGAGAGGATGGTGAGGAGGTTATTACAGGCCCGCTCTGCGTCCTTCAAGCCCGCTTGGATTATAGGTACCGGGAGGTTGGTGATGCCATTGAAGTATGGCTGACCAGTGATGACGGTCGTAATATTCCGCATCAGCCAATCGAGGTCAAAATAGAAGCCCGCGTTGCTCCAGACTTCAAGCCGCTGGTGCAACTCGTCTCGCGCCTCGGGCCAGACTGCACAGACGCGGGCGAGCGCAAGGTCGCCCTTCGAGAGCTTGGTTCCGCCCGTGTTGACCTTGTTGAAGATTTCGACCACCACGTCAATGGACTTGTCTTCGCCGGTAACCGTCTCAATGTGCAGGTCAATATCCTTGATGCTCTGCACGGCCTGGAGACGATTCACGTAGGCGTTAAGCGTCTCGGTACTTGCACCCGTGGCCGCGAGACGAGTAAAGTAGGTGCCCATCCCTTTCTGCATCAGCTCAGTCACATTGATCCAGAGGGGCTGATCCTTCATCTCCAGCGGCGAATAGAACTTGAAGCTCTCGCTCTCGACGTGGAAGTAAAGGCCGAGGAAGGGCTGGTCTTTGCGCTGGCGCTCGTAGAACTTGGGGGCTTTGCCACGGATAACACCATAGAGCGAAGTGATGCGCTGCTGTCCATCAAGGATAAGATCAACATAGCCTTGCTGAAGCGGTTGGTCGCCCTTGGCGTGGGTGCCCTCCGTGCGTGTCTTCCAGATGAGCAGACTACCGACGGGGTAGCGGCGGTAGAGTGAGGTGATCAGCTCACGCACTTGGTCACGATTCCAGACATAGCCGCGCTGAAACTCGGGTAAGGCCATGGCTCCGAGGTCGATCTGGGCGAGGATGTTGCCGATATGCACAAAATGCTCCTTGCTAGGTTCGCTGAGGGAACGAAGTACACCGTCCAAGCTATTTTGCGTGGTTGGCCGGACAAGGGCGGCCACGAGAGCCACCCGTACGACCCGTCAGATGATCTCGGACGGGGGAGTAGTCTTCACCGACGCTGATAAGCAGATGCGACGCTCGTTGAACCACAGCCACCGCATCTGGGAACCCCTGCTTGAAGGCTGTATAGGCGTTGGTATCAACCAGAATAGCGATCATTACCACAGCGCCGGGTCAATTTGTGCAAAGTCCGCCGTCGCTGTGCGAAATGCCTCGGCTTCCTCGCCACTCCAGGTGCCGGCCAATGGGTCTAGATCGTGAAACCGCTGTGCGCGCATCGCCTGCTGTTCCGCCATTACGCCGCGCTGGATCAGCCGCTCTATGACGCGCTCAACCGACACGCCAGTGCGCTGGGCCTCATGCTGAATCCAGGTGCGCGTTGCCATGTCCATCGCGGTCATATGTACCACAACGTCCATAAAACCTCCCAGCCTTTGCACGCTAAGTCTTCGTTCAGTATAGCCTACGGGGCGCTGTCACCTCTGCCCCTCCAGGAGGGCAAATTTTCGCCCCAGGGAGCCTGCTATAATGCCTGCCATCCTGAAACCTCACGCATCCATGCAGGTCGTCACCATGAGCGCTATCCACGACATTGAGCGTCTGCTCCAGCAGATCACCCGCGCCGAGAAGGCCCAACTGCTTCAGTGGGTTGTGCGCGATTTGGGTGATGCCTTTCCAGGGATCGAGGCCACGCCCGGCGTCAGCGGCGGTGAGCCGTGCATCGTGCGGACTCGCATCCCTGTTTGGGTGCTCGTCCAGGCCCGGACGCTCGGTTCGAGCGAGGCTGACCTGTTGCACGCCTACCCGGCCCTGCGGGCTGAAGATTTGGCGAACGCCTGGGCCTATGCCCGCTCGCATCACGCGGAGATTGCGGCGCAGATCGCC
>CAIRDL010000226.1 GCA_903877345.1 uncultured Oscillochloris sp.
CTTCAGGCCCGCCTCGACCGCCTCGGCCCCAGAATTGCAGAGGAACATGCGGGCCGCGAAAGGGAGCACCGCCGCGAGCGCCGTGAGATAGGCGGCGCGCACATCGTTGTGGAAAATCTCGGGGCAGCTCAGCAGCGTGGCGGCCTGTGCTTGCACGGCAGCGACCACCGCTGGGTGGCAGTGGCCCAGATTGGCAGCACCCTGACCGCCTACACAGTCAAGGTAGGCGCGGCCTTCCGCATCGTAGAGGTAAACCCCTGCGCCACGCACTATTGCGACGGGCCGCTTGGGGTAGAGTCCCGAGGTGTGCTGTTGCTCAACAGCGATGATCGCGGCACTATCGTGCATACGTATGGCTTCCGGCTGGCAGAATGCCGCCAGTATACCACACGCAAAAATGCCGACGGGCGCACGCCCCCAAGCATGCGCCCGCCGGTGAAGGAGGGAGAGAAATTCTGTTTGTCACCGCCTGTTTGCTTCCCCGTAGCCCACCGCCGCTGACATGGCTACGATACCCGCGCCGCATAAAGCCGGTGTGAAGCGAAGCTAAAGCGCAGATGAGAGGCGCTGTGCCTCTTGACAGCCCGCAGTTCTTCTCCTATAATAGTGTCAATCGTACACTATTAAGCAAGGAGCAAGCCAATGCCTCGCACGATACGCCTCACTGCACCAGCCGCCCCGTTTCTCGCTTACCTCGAGACGTGGTACGCCGCCCTGCCGAGCCTCGCTTTGGCGACGTTGGTCGGCGACCGCCCCGAGCGGGTGGCGCTCTTTTCCGTAGATATGATCAACGGTTTCTGTAAGGTCGGCCCTCTGAGTGGGCCACGCGTCGGGGCGCTCATTCCCGAGGTCGTTGCCGTGCTGAGTCGCGCCTATGCCCTTGGGGTGCGCGCCTTCGTGCTGACCCAAGACACCCACGACCCCGCGACGCCCGAGTTTGGCTCCTACCCGCCGCATTGTCTCGCGGGTACTGCCGAAAGCGAAACCGTGGCGGAGTTGGCGGCGCTGCCTTTCGCCGACCATCTCACGACGATTGCCAAGAACTCACTCAGTTCGCACCTGGGCACCAATCTGGATGCTTGGCTGCGCGAACGACCCGCGCTCGACACCTTCATCATCGTCGGCAATTGCACCGACCTCTGCGTCTACAGTGCGGCGATGCACTTGCGCCTCGAAGCTCACGCCTTAAACCTGAGCCGCCGCGTTATCGTGGTAGCCGACGCCCTCGACACCTTCGACATCCCCGTCAGCGTGGCGCAAGAACTTGGCATTTACGCCCACGACGGCGACCTGCACCACGTTCTCTTCCTGCACCACATGGCCCAGAATGGCGTCGAGGTCGTAGGTACGCTGACCTAAACTTGCCGAGATGGCTGTCCCCGGCTATAGTGGTGCAGTTCACCGTTTGGGTCTGCGGGCCAACAGGCGGTGAACCTGACCCACATTTGAGTTAAGGAGCCTGGAGCAATGGCGGCCGGTACAACTACTGATCTGCGTAATGGGATGGTCATTCGCTACAACAACGATCTTTACCAAGTAATCGAGTTTCAACACGTCGCACCGGGCAACTGGCGTGCCTTTGTGCGGGTAAAGCTAAAGAGTCTCAAGAGTGAGAAGGTGTTTGAGGATCGCATGCGCGCCGGGGCCGATATTGATATTGTGCGGATCGAGCGCCGCTCGATGCAGTTTCTGTACCACGAGGGCGACGACTTTATCTTTATGGATCCGACAACCTTTGACCAGATCCAAGTGCCCGGGGCGATGGTCGGTGATGCGTCCGGTTTCCTCAAAGAGAATGAGAACGCTGATCTGGTTTATGACTCTGAAAAAGAAGTGCTGCTCTCAGTTGACCTGCCGATCTTCGTTGTGCTTGAAGTCACCGCAACCAATGTGGCCATCCGTGGCGACACGGCTACTAACGTCACGAAGCCTGCGACCCTTGAGACCGGGGCGGTGATCCAGGTGCCGGGCTTTGTCAATGAGGGCGACCACCTCAAGATTGACACGCGCACCGGCTCGTACATCGAGCGTGTCTGAGCAACGTCCCCGAACCGCTCCTTCCACGGTGCAAGTCCGTGGGAGGAGCACCGAAAGGCAAGCATTCGTGAGTACCCCCGACCCGCCGCTCCATCGCCTCGTGGCTGATCTCGCCCGAACCGGCCTGTTGACCCCCGCCGCGTTGCTGCTCGACGCTCTCAGTCCCCTCGATGTCGTCAACTGCCAACTGGCGCGCTTCAGTCGGCCCTTCGTCGGCGGCACACAGGCCGAACCGCTGCTGTCGGCGCTAGAGGATACCGCCGCTTGGGCCGAGCTACGGCGACTCCTCGCCCGCCAGTCTTGACTAGCCGCGTGACCCGCATCCCCCATCCCCTATCTCCCATCCTCCATCCCCCGTCCCCCATTCCCCACCCGCAAAATCGTCACTTCGTCCTGCTCAAAGACCACCTCGCCCAATGCACTAAACTTCGCCAGCGCCTCAGGTGAATAGTGCTGCCGCTCGAGGTCGCCCACATAGACGTAGGTCACCCGGTACTGCGCCAACAGGGCTTGCGCCACCGCCAGATCGGTCGTGCTGTAGATGGTATCCACCGCAGCGCAACGCGGGCCAAGCTCCGCGAGTGCCTTTGCGTCACCACCACGCCACTGCTGCTGATGTCCCGCCCAGCCTAGTACCGTCGGTAGGCCCGTTGCCGCCGACACACCACCGTAGCCTTCGCCGTTGTACGAACCGCCACAGCGCTGCGCCGCCGCATCGTCCACCGCGACCGCCTCAAGCACGACGCTGCCCGTTGCGCCCGCCTGCCGCAGCCAGCGAATGGACGCCGCGCCTGCCAGAGTCTGTTCGCGGGGCGTCGGGCGCGTTAAACCCACCAGCGTCCCTTGCCCTAACTCACGCAAGGTCAGCCACGGGTAGACCAACGACCCCACCAACAGCAGCGCCGTCAGCACCGCCGCGCCCCGGGCCACGAACCGCGCCCGTCCCGTCACATAGTGCAACCCCCACCAGAGCGCGAACGGGGCTAGGGTGCCCCAGAGCAGCCAAATCTGGTAGTAGAACTTGAAGACGGTGTTCATCC
>CAIRDL010000227.1 GCA_903877345.1 uncultured Oscillochloris sp.
GGCAAGCTCGCTCAAGAGGGCGGGCTGCGCGGTCAGTTCGGCTTCGGTGCGCGCCAACTCGCTTTGGTTGGCCTGACGCTGGCCTTCAGCTTTGTCACGCTCGCGCAACCGTTTGTCGAGTTCGCGGAGCCGTTCGTCGAGGCGCTTCCGCTGGCGCGCCAATGCGGCGGGATCGCCAAGGGCCGTTAGTTCGGCGGCTACGGTGCTGAGTTCGGCCTGCGCTGTTGGCTCGAACGCCCGCGCTGCAATTTCCGCCTCAAGCTGGGCATACGTCGCCTGCGTGGCAGTCTGCGTGGCCCGCCACGCTTCCGCTTGGCGGAGTTGGTCGGCCAACGCGGTGCTTTGCGCTGCCACGCGGCGCCAGTCGGCCATGTGACGCTCCAAGTCCGCCGCCGTGGCCCGCACTTGTTTGAGCCGCTCGTCGCCCGCGTCGGCTTGCCGTTTCGCTTCGCCATAAGCAGCCCGCAACGCCACCAGTTCCGTCTCGTAATGCGCCTGAACGTGGGCAATGCCTTCACTGCCAAGCTCGCTGCGACAAACGGGACAAGCACCGCCCGCGTCGGCAAGAAGTTTCTGGTTGCCCTTGAGCTTGTCGGCGGCGGTTTTGAGGCGCGCACATTCGGCACGCAACTGGCTGACCGCATCAACCTCCTGTTGCTCCTCGGCGCGCAAGGCGGCGTGACGCGGTTCCGCATCGGCGAGTTGCGCGGCGGCAGTTTGGGCTGCGGCCAAGCTTTGTTGCCAGCGCGGTTCGTCGGCGAGTTGCTTTGTGAGCATCTGGAGTGCCCGTTGTTGCTCGTCACGCTGCGCCGTGAGCGTGGTCAAGCGCAGTTTAATTTGCGTCTCCAGTTGGTCGTGACGGCGGCGCAACGTGGTCATTTCCTCGGTACGCAGATCAAGCGCCTGACGTTCTTCGCTGCACGTTGTCCGCTCCAGCGCCAACGGCTCCAAGCCCACCAGTTGGTCGCCAAGCATGCGAATCTCAGTCAAAAGCGTCTCGCGACGGGCGGCGCTCCGTTCCAACTGGTCGCGGCGTTGCTCCAGGCTACTGAGTTGGGCGCGCAGTTCGCCTTTCGCTTCACTGAACTGTTGGCGCAACTCGGCTTGTTGGTGCAGCAAGCGGTTGTGTTCGTCGGACAACGTGTTAAGGCGTTCGAGTTCCGTCTGCACGGCGGCCAACTCAGTCAGCCCGCGAGCGATAACCCCCGCACGGGCCACCAAAGTCTCGGCGGCGCTAATCTGCCCGCGCAGCTTCGCAAGCTCCTGTTCGCGGGCGGTCTGCTCACTGCGTAGCCGTTCAAGCTCGCGCAACAAGCTCTTGCGTTGGTCGGCTTGGGTTTGCAGGTCGCGCAGGCGAGCGTCGGCGTCAGCTTGGGCCTGTTCTGCCTGCGTAACCACGGCACCGCGTCGGGTGGCCTGTTCGCTGGCCTCCTGCACGCTAGTCGTCCAGAAACTCAGTTTGCCGGCACTCTGTTCGAGGTGTTCAATCAGGCTCCGCAAGCCCGTCAGTTGATCGGCAAAGCCCTTCGCCCGCTCCTTCGCCTTCGTCGCGAGGCGTTCGTACTCGCCCAAATCGAGCATATCGGCCAACACCTGCTTGCGCTCACTAGGCGTGCGGGCGGTGAACTCATCGGCGCGACCCTGGAGCAGAAACGA